>DUZC01000076.1 GCA_013349735.1 Rhodospirillaceae bacterium | reverse complement strand
ATTGGTGGCAAGAGTCGATATGCCCTTCGCCCTGAGCGAACGCGACATCGTGATGGCGGATGAAGACGGCAATGAGTGGCCGGTCCCGGCGCTGGCCATCGAATGGCTGACGGTTACAGATTAGCCTGACGCCAGGATTCAAACATCAGCACATCCCATAAAAGATGCTGCCAATTATGGCTGCCAGCCAAATGTTGGCGCCATTTCAGGCCAATCGCCTCGGCATCGAGCCTCTGACCTAAGGTCTGGCGGTCCAACAAGGCTTCGGCCCAGTCCCGCAATGGGCCGCGCAACCAACCATCGAGCGGCACCCCAAAGCCCATTTTCGGCCGTTCCACCATCGCCTGCGGAACATGGCGATAGAGCAGCTGACGCAACAGCCATTTGCCGGTGTCGCCCCGCATCTGTAAATCCGCCGGCAGAGTCCAGGCCTGTTCCACAACCCGATGATCCAGGAGCGGGACTCGCACCTCCAGCGCCACCGCCATGCTGGCACGATCCACTTTGGCCAGGATATCGTCAGGTAGATAGGTCAGTTGATCCGCAGCCTGCATCCGTTCCCGCGGGCTTAGGTCGGCCGGCAGATCCTCGAAGCCAAAGGGTGGCGCCTGGGCGCCGCCTTGAACCAGGCTGGCCGGGTCCGGCCAGTGAGAAATGAGCCGGCGATAAAAGAGCTCCGCGTCACCGGCGGCGATTACCGCTGCCAGTTTATGCAGTTTGTCCCCCGGCTGGCCGAAGCCTCGACGGCTCAGCATGCGCAGCAGCCGGTCCCAGCGGGCGACGGGCAGCAGCGTCAGCGCCCGCGCCATCACCTGCCGCACGGGGCCGGGCATCCCGGTCAACAACCGCCAGAGACCGCCATGCAGCCGGTAGCGGTTGTAACCGGCAAATAGCTCATCGCCCCCATCCCCCGATAGGGCCACCGTCACCTGCTGACGGGCCGCCTGACAGATCAGCAGAGTGGGAATCTGCGAGGAATCAGCAAAAGGCTCGTCATAAATTGTGGCCAGACGCGGCACCAGCGCCAGGGCATCCTGACCCGTGACATAAATTTGTTGATGGTCAGTGCCCAGATGCTGGGCAACTTGGCGCGCATAGGGTGCCTCGTCATAGCCTTCGGCAGAAAATCCGATCGAGAACGTGCGAACCGGCCGGCTGCTTTGGGCTTGCATCAGCGCCACCACGACCGAGGAATCAATGCCGCCGGACAGAAAGGCCCCCAAGGGAACGTCGGCGACCATGCGTCGGCCAACCGCATCCTTCAGCAGGGCTTCAAGCTGGTCTACCGCCACCACCGGATCCAGCCTGGTTTGACGCTGGTCGCGGCCGGCTTCGATGACCTGACGAAGACTCCAATAACGGTGCAGACGCTCGCTGCCCTCGGCATCAATCTCCAGGATGCACCCGGGTTCCAGTTTGCGCACCCCGCGGTAAATAGATCCCGGTGCCGCCACATAGCCATTGCGCAGAAAGCCAGCCAGCGCATTCGGGTCGATTTCAGCGGTCCAGCCCGGATGGGCCCGCAATGCCTTAAGCTCGGAGCCAAACAGCAGCAGAGAGCCAAAGCGACCCCAATAGAGGGGCTTGATCCCCATGCGGTCGCGCACCAGCCAAAGCCGATGGTCCTGGCGATCCCAAAGCGCCAGGGCAAACATCCCGATCAATTGACGGATCGTCGCAAGGACGCCCAAACTGGCGCAGGCTTCCAGGATGATTTCCGTATCCGAATGACCGCGCCGGGGTTGGTTCAGCTGGCGTCCGATCGCGTCGGCGTTAAAGATTTCGCCATTATAGGAAATGACGAAGCGGCCATTGGCCGAAATCATTGGTTGATGGCCGGCCGGGGACAAATCGACGATGGACAGACGGCGATGGGCCAAGGCGATTCCGGCGGCGTCATCGGTCCATTCGCCCCCATCGTCCGGGCCACGGTGACGCAGTTGATCGCCCATGGCGCGCGCCAGGGCCGCCGCCTGATCGGGACCAGCGTCCCTTTGCAAAAAGCCGGCAATCCCACACATGCTCAGCCCGCCAACAAGTGGTGGTAGACTGCCATATGGGCGGCCACCACCCTTTCATGGCTGAAGCGCTGGACGGCCCGCTGACGGGCGGCCTGCCCCATGCTGAGGCGCAATTCTTCGTCTTCCACCAACCGGCGCATCGCCTGGGCCAAACCCTCCACCTGGCGGGCGGGAACCAAAAACCCCTCGACCCCGTCCTCAATGACCTGACGGCAGCCCGGCACATCGGTGGTCAGGATGGGACGGCCGCAGGCGGCCGCCTCCAGCAAAGCCCTGGGCATGCCTTCGCGGTAAGAGGGCAGGACCGCGACATGGGCGGCGCGCCAGATCCCGACAATATCCTGCTGATGTCCCAGCCACTCGGCCACCCCCTCGGCTTGCCAGGCCCGCAACTGTGCCTCGCTCAGCGAAGTCGGGTTATGCGGGTCGGTGGCGCCCACCAGCCAAAGGCGCATCGACACCCCGTCTTGGCGCAATTGCCTTGCCGCCGCCACCGCCTCCTTGACCCCTTTGTCCGCCAGCATGCGGGCGACCAGGGCAAAGATCACCGGCTGCCCGTCCGGGGGTGGTAAAGCCGATAAAAGCTGCAGATCAACCCCTGAGCCGGGGATCAGGGTAACCTGAGCGGACTGGACGATGCCGTTTTCAAGAATCAACTGCCGATCGTCCTCGTTTTGCACAATAACCGCACTGCCCTTGGTCCGACGCAGCAACAGGCGCAGGGACCATTCCACCGCCTGGCGCAAGGCCCGCACCATCCAATGACCGCCGGTAAAGGCATAGCCCAACCCGGCCAAAGCGCTGACCCGGCGCCGCGGACCGCAGATCAGCGCCGCCAAATTGGCGTAAAGCACCGGCTTGATGGCCACGCTATGCAGGATGTCCGGACGATGACGCCACAAAATCTCGGCGATTTTGGCGATACAACGGGCTTCTTTCCAAGGATTGATCCCACCCCGTTCCAGGGGCAATGGTTCAAGCAAAAAACCGGCCCGGCGAATGGTCTCGGCATGATCGGTGACATGGGTGGCGATGACGACCTGCCAGCCGGCCTGCAGGCAGGTTTCCGCCAGCAGGCGCCGATGCGACAGAAAGAACCAGTCCTCGGAGATAACGAACATGATTTTCGTCATGCAGACCCAACCCTCTTAGCCATGCTGCCCCAATAAAGGAGTTGCCGATCCCTGTAAAGAATCGCCGCTGTCATCTTGACAGCGTTCGCCCCGCCAGAGAAAGTGCCGCCATGTCACATCCCCGCATTGCCGTCATCGGCTTGGGCTATGTCGGACTGCCGTTGGCGGTGGCGCTGGCCCGTCACTTCGCCACTATTGGCTTTGACATTGATCCAGGACGCATCGCCGAATTAGAGGCCGGCAGCGATCGCACCGGCGAGGTCGCGCCGACCTTATTGCGGAGCAGCACGTTAAGCCTTTCGGCCGATCCGACGGTGCTGGCCGGCTGCGAGATCATCATCGTCACGGTGCCAACCCCGGTTACCGCCGATAACCAGCCTGATTTTGGTCCGCTGATTAAGGCCTGTGGCACGGTAGGAAAAATCCTCGGCAAGGGGGCCATCGTCGTTTTTGAAAGCACTGTCTATCCCGGGGCCACCGAAAGCATTTGCGGACCCGAGCTCGAACGGGTGTCCGGCTTGAAGTCCGGTCAGGATTTTTTTCTTGGTTATAGCCCTGAGCGCATCAATCCCGGGGATCGTGAGCATACCGTCGAACGTATTGTCAAAGTGGTGTCCGGTCAAACCCCGGCGGTGACCGAACGGCTGGCGATGGTTTACGGCGCCATCACCAGCGGGGGCGTCCATCGCGCCGTCAGCATCCAGGTCGCCGAGGCCGCCAAAGTTATTGAAAACGCGCAAAGAGATATCAATATCGCCTTCATCAATGAAGTGACGATGATCTGCCAAAGGCTGGGGATTTCTGTCCATGATGTGCTGGACACCGCCGGCACCAAATGGAACTTCCTGGCCTTTAAGCCTGGACTGGTCGGAGGCCACTGCATCGGTGTCGACCCCTTTTATCTTGCGGAATGCGCCCGTGCCGTGGGTCACCATCCCGAAATCATCCTGGCCGGTCGACGAATCAATGACGGCATGGGCGATTTTGTTGCCGCGCGCATTGATCAGGCGCTGAAGGGGCGCGCATCCAACATTCTGGTGCTTGGCTTGACCTTCAAGGAAAATGTTCCGGATTTGCGCAACACGAAAGTCGTCGATGTGGTGGCCGGACTGACCGCCAGAGGTCATAGCGTCAGCATTCATGACGCCATGGCCGATCCGGCCGAGGCTTTGCGCGAATATGGCATCACCCTGCTGCCCCGTTTCGATGCTGGCCGCGTCGATTGCCTGGTGGGCGCGGTGGCCCATCGGCCCTATGCCGAATTCACCAGCGAACTGTTTGCCCAGTTGGTGCGTCCCGGCGGTTTGGTGGCGGATCTCAAGGGCATGTGGCGGTCGGTGACGCTGCCCGCCGACCTGCAGCGGTGGCAACTCTGAACCCGCCCCAACTGCTGTTCATTACCTCGAGCCGGATCGGCGATGCCGTCTTGTCGTCAGGCGTGTTGGCCATGCTCCTGACCCAGGATCCGACAGCCCAGGTCACTATCGCCTGTGGACCGCTGGCGGCCCCACTTTTTGCCGATCTGCCGCAATTGGCTCATCTGCATCTCATTCAACGTCGGCCAAGACTGGGCCATTGGTGGGATTTATGGCGGGCTATGCGCGGCCAGGCCTGGTCTACCATCGTCGATTTGCGCGGCTCTTTGCTGGCCTGGGTCTTGCGGGCGGATCGTCGCCTGGTTTGCCGTGCCCAAAAGCGGCGGGAACATCGGGTCGCCGAATTGGCCCGCCAATTAGGGCTGCCCGGTCAACCGGCCCCCTGTTTATGGCTGTCCCCGGAACGGCAGGATCGTGCCCGCAGACTGCTGGGCGACGGCCCTAAGATTCTGGCGGTGGGACCCACGGCCAATTGGGGCGCCAAGGAATGGCCGATAGAGCGCTTTCTTGCCGCCATTAAGGCCCTGACTGCCGAGGACGGCATTTTGCCAGGGGCCCGGGTTGCCGTTTTTGGCGCAAAATCCGAACGGCCGCGTGCCCAAATGCTGCTGGATCAGCTCCCTGCCAGCCTTGATTTTATTGGAAACCCGGATCTGCTGGACTGCTTTGCATTGCTGAGCCAAAGCTCGTTTTACTTAGGCAATGATTCTGGACTGATGCATATGGCGGCGGCGGCGGGCATACCAACCCTTGGCCTGTTCGGCCCCAGTCCGGAATGGCGCTACGGTCCCTATGGCGCAGCGACCGCGGTGGTGCGGACCCCGCAAAGCTATGAAGAGATGGTGGTGAACAACCCCGATTTTGATCATCGCCGCGAAGAAAGTCTGATGACGGGCTTAAGCGTTGAAGCCGTGGTAAAGGCCGCGCACCAGCTTTGGCTCAGGCAATCTCAACCATAACCGGTACATGATCCGAAGGCGGTTGCCAGCTGCGCGTGTCCCTAAGGACCAAGGCCTGGCGCAACCGGGGCAGCAGTGATTTCGTTACCCAGATATGATCAAGACGGCGACCGCGATTGCTGGCCGCCCAGTCCGCCGCCCGATAGCTCCACCAGCTATATAACTGTTCCTCAGGCGGAATGAAGTGGCGAACGGCGTCCACCCAACCCAGCGAGGCCTGAAAAGCGTCAAGCCGTGCGACCTCGACCGGGGTATGGCTGACCACTTTCAGCATTTGCTTATGGGACCAGACATCGGTGGGAAGGGGGGCCACATTGAAGTCCCCCAACACCGCCATCGGGCGCGCCGCGTCCAATCCCGCGAACCAGAGCGCTATTTCATCGAGAAAAGCCAGTTTATGAGCAAATTTCTCATTGAGCGCCGGGTCGGGAATATCGCCCCCGGCAGGAACATAAAGGCAGTGGAGTTGTATGCCATTGATCTGGGCCATCAGATGGCGACAATCCTGGCGTCCACACCAGGCTTTGGTTTGCACATCCGTAAGCGGCAGTTTTGCGGCAATCGCCACCCCATTATAGCTTTTCATGCCCCAGATCGCCTGATGGGTAAAGCCAAGGGCGGCCAGCGCCTCTTTCGGAAACAAGGGATCATCCACTTTGGTTTCCTGCAGGCAGAGGACATCCGGCGACCAAAGCGCGTTCAACCGCCGAAGCTGTTCCAGACGCAGGCGGATGGAATTGACGTTCCAGGTAAGGATGCGCACGGCTTGCTCAGCCGATCGTGAATTTATGGGCCGTCACCGCTTCAACGATGACTTCCACCCGGTCACCGGCGGCCAAGGGCCCCACCCCGGCTGGCGTTCCCGTAAAAATCAAATCGCCCGGTGCCAGCCTTACATAGCGCGACAAATGCGCGATAATTTCCGGGACCGACCAGGTCATCTGGGACAGATCGCCTTTTTGTTTTTCCTCGCCATTGACCAGCAGGCGGATCGATCCCTTATCCGGATGCCCGATTTCCGTGGCCGGATGCAGGACACCGACCGCCGCCGAACAGTCAAAGCCTTTGGCCATATCCCAGGGCCTTCCGGCTTTTTTGGCGTCAGCCTGCAGATCCCGCCTTGTCAGGTCACATCCCACCGTATAGCCAAAGATATAGCGGCGGGCTGTTTCAACGGCGATATCAGCGCCGGCCTCGCCAATGCCCACCACCAATTCACCTTCGTAATCCAGGCGTTCGGTCATCGGTGGATAGGGAACTTTCGGTCCGCAGGTCACCGCATCGGCCGGCTTGGTAAAGAAGAACGGCGGCTGGCGGGTTGGATCACTGCCCATTTCGCGCGCGTGATCACTGTAATTCTGCCCAACGCAAAAAATGCGACGCACCGGAAAGGCGCCCCCTCCGGCGACCGGCAAACAGGTCAAGGAAGGAGGCGGAAATACATAGTCTGGCATTGTTGCTTCCCCGGAATAAAATCTTTGGCGAAAGAGTGCCCAGTATACCTGGATTTGCCGTCAGGCAAAGAAAAGGCGCCCGGTCAGGGGGGTAACCGGGCGCCCGATGCTCCTTCAGGAGCGTGGCCACGGCAGGGGAAACCGCGTCCACCGGCCGAAGACCATTGCAGTCCCCGGCCACTCTGCTGAAGAGGTGGTTTTCAACACAGCCCGGCTCAATTGACGCCGGCGCATTTCTGCTATGCACAGAACGCGGGTCTAATTGTTAACGGCCGGAATCGGCGTCGCCACCCTCGCGAGGATCGTGAAATTGAAACAGAGCATCGTCAATGGCCACGCCCTTATGGGCATCCGATAGAGAAACCGTGGTGACCTGACCGCTGCTGTCCATCACCTGCCATTGACGCAGCTGGAAGGGTGCCTCGGAAAAAGACAGGGTAATCCTGCCTTGACCGGGCTCACCCCGCTTGATGACTTCGATATCCACCATACCCGGGACATGGCCAATGCTGGTGACTTCAAGATCCCCCTCATTCAACTTGACCGCCGCGCGCACCAGGACCCCGGCGGGCGAGCTGTCCAGATCCAGATAGCTGGTTTGTTCGAGTTGTTTGTCGTGATAAATCAGCCAGCCGCCATTGGCGATCAACAGGATCGGGCTGGGCGGATCATAATCCAGCCGAAGTCTGCCGGGCCGCGACAGATAGACCGTTCCGTTGACATTGCCGCCATCGGGCGCGATTTGGATAAAGTGCGCCTTCAAGGTCTGAATGGAATTAAGATAGTCCTCGGCCTTGACCACCGCGGCAGCATCGGCCGGCGACAGCGCCCGACCAGGAGCCGGCCAAAACAGCGCAATCACCAGCCAAAGCAAAGGCCCAAAGCAGAAGGCCGGCGCAGGGAATCTTCGTTTAATCGCCATGGCTGCGCACCAGGACTTCGCGCCGCCCCACATGATTGGCACGGCTAACCACGCCCTGGGCTTCCATTTTTTCGATAATCCGGGCGGCGCGGTTATAGCCGATTTGCAGATGGCGCTGGATAAAGCTGGTTGAAGCCTTGTTCTCTCTTGCCACCAAAGCCACTGCCTGATCATAGAGATCATCGCCCCCTTCCTCGCCGCCGCCAGCCGCCGGACCGTCGCCCTCGCCGCTTTCATCTTCGGTGACGCTTTCGACATAGGTCGGTTCACCCTGCCGGCGCAAATGTTCCACCACAGTTTCCACTTCCTGATCACTGACGAAGGGACCATGGACCCGCGTGATCCGACCGCCGGCAGCCATATACAACATGTCGCCCTGACCCAAAAGCTGTTCAGCCCCCTGTTCGCCGAGAATGGTCCGGCTGTCGATCCGTGATGTCACCTGAAAGCTGATCCGGCTGGGAAAATTTGCCTTGATGGTACCGGTGATGACATCCACCGACGGTCTTTGCGTCGCCATGATCAGGTGAATCCCGGCGGCTCGGGCCATCTGCGCCAAACGTTGAACCGCCGCCTC
>DUZC01000075.1 GCA_013349735.1 Rhodospirillaceae bacterium | reverse complement strand
GGTCTCGCGGGGGATCAGTTCGTCACGCCGCAGCAAGGCCTCGGCACGACCAAGATCAACCACCACATTGCCAAATTCGACCCGCTTCACCAGACCGTTGACAATCTCCGAGGTGCGGTTCTTGAATTCGCTGAACTGACGCTGACGCTCGGCGTCACGCACCTTTTGAACGATCACCTGCTTGGCAGTCTGGGCCGCGATGCGCCCAAAATCGATCGGCGGCAAAGGATCGATCAGAAATTCGCCGACCGCGATATCGGGCTTTTTGCGCTTGGCCTGGGCCAAAGTCATCTGCGTGGCGTCGTTTTCTACGATTTCAGCCACTTCCATATAGCGCGACAGCAAAATTTCGCCGGTTTTGCGATCAATATGGGCGCGAATATCATGTTCATGGCCATATTTTGAACGGCCAGCCTTTTGAATGGCCTGTTCCATGGCTTCAAGGACTTCATCGCGATCAATGCCTTTGTCGCGGGCCACCGCGTCGGCAACCTGAAGCAGTTCGGGGCGGGGAAGGGCTGCAGTTCTTTCCATGGTCCGTTCTTGGGCCTATTGTTCCTGTTGATTACGTGCCAGAGCCAGAAGCTCGTCAGTCAAAATCAGTTTCGCACTCTTTACATCCGCAAGCGGGACAAGCAGTTCCTCACCGTCATCCAAACGCAGGCGCACCTCGTCACCCCCGGCAGCAAGGCCAAGGACCTTGCCGCGGAAGCGCTTGCGACCGTCCAGCGGCCGGCCGGTCTCCAGCTTGGCGTCAAACCCGGCGAAACGCTCGTAATCTCCGGGTCGCGTCAAAGGCCGGTCGATGCCTGGCGAACTGACCTCAAGGGTGTAGCCGCTGGCAATCGGATCTTCAACATCCAGCAGGGCCGACAGGGCACGGCTGATTCCCGCACAGTCATCCACGGTCATCGGCGCAAGGTCGCGGCGCTCGGCCATAATCTGCAAAGTCAGATTCTGGCGGCCCTGCAGCAGGACCCGCACCAAGTCATAACCCAAAGCCTCCAGCGATGGCGCGACCAAGGCCGCTATACGCTCCGCCAGCTCCATCTTTCAAAACAGTTCGCCAAAAATAGTCACGGCACCAAACAAGCAAAATCCAGCCCTAAAAAACAAAAAAGTGGGCCAATGGCCCACCCTCGAACCCCACCTCCCGGGCAGGAATGCAAGAATGTGTCTTGGCGCCACTATAATCATCGGGCTTGCCGCTGCAAGCATTTTGTCAATCCGAACACCCGCTTGCCCTGTTTGGGCCAAAGGATATCTTAAGGCTTATACCCGCAGATAACGCAGAAAATGGGATACCCGACCCGCTTGACGCGCCTTGGCTTCATAGCGCGTACCAGGCCAGTCATTGGTCTTAACCGTCGGGTCATCCCCAGAGACCAGACAAAAATCCTGGCGCGCCGTCATTTGATCTCTGGCCCAGCGCTGATAGGTGGGATCATCGGTGGCAATCCGCAATTCGCCGCCCGAACGCAGCAAGCGGGCCAGTTGATCAAGATTGTCACCGCCGATAAAGCGACGTTCAGCATGACGCTTTTTTGGCCAGGGATCAGGAAACAGCACAAAGACACGATCAAGACATCCGTCGGGCAGGACGGGCATCAACAATCGGGCATCTTCGGGAAAGATGCGGATATTGCCAAGAGCCCCTTTTTGGATATGACCAAGCAAAGCCGCGATGCCATTGACGAAGACTTCGCAGCCGATCATCCCGATATCCGCATGCTGCGACGCCTGCCAGGCCAGATGTTCGCCGCCCCCAAATCCCACCTCAAGCCAGATGGCCCGCATGGGGCGTGCAAACACCCTCTGCGGGTCGAGGCCTTCCCCCGCTTCGGGCAGGCGAAGGGTCAGGTCCGGCAGCAGAGACTGAACCCTGGCCTGGCCGGCATCGCGCAGACGCTTGCCCCGCCTGCGGCCGAAAAAGCGCGGGATCTCAGCCAAAGGCACCTTTGAGCGACGCGACCAAGTCCAGCTTTTCCCAGGAAAACCCACCATCCGCTTCAGGAGCACGGCCAAAATGGCCATAAGCCGCCGTGCGTTCATAGATCGGTCGGTTAAGGCCAAGATGGGTACGAATGCCACGCGGCGACAGATCCACCAATTGCTGCAGCACCTCGGACAGGCGATCCTCATCGACCTGGGCCGTTCCAAAGGTATCGACATAGACCGAAAGCGGCTTTGAGACCCCGATGGCGTAAGACAGCTGGATCACGCATTTGCTGGCCAGTCCGGCTCCCACGACATTTTTCGCCAGATACCGGGCGGCATAGGCAGCTGAGCGATCGACCTTGGTGGGGTCTTTGCCGGAGAAGGCCCCGCCGCCATGAGGCGCGGCGCCGCCGTAAGTATCAACGATGATTTTACGACCGGTCAGACCGCTGTCGCCATCCGGGCCGCCGATGACGAAACGCCCGGTCGGATTGACGTAAAAGGCCGGCTCTTCGCACATCCAGCCCTCGGGAAGAATCTTCAAAACATGCGGGCGAACGATTTCCCGCACCGCGTCCTGATCGAGCTTGGCATCATGCTGGGTCGAAACGACGACCGAGGTGGCGCGTACCGGACGACCCGCCTCATATTGCAAGGTAATCTGGCTTTTGGCATCAGGACCCAGCAATGGCTCGGCACCGGAATGGCGGGCTTCCGCCAGGGATTGCAAAATAGCATGGGCATAAAAAATCGGGGCGGGCATAAAAACCGCGGTTTCATCACAGGCGTACCCGAACATGATACCCTGGTCGCCGGCGCCTTCGTCCTTGTTGCCTGCTGCATCGACGCCCTGGGCAATATCGGCAGACTGGGAATGGACATAGACGTCGATGGCGGCTTTTTTCCAATGAAAGCCTTCCTGTTGATAACCGATATTGCGCACCGCGGCCCGCGCGACATCTTCTAACGTATTCGCGGTAATGGCCGCCGGTCCGCGCACTTCCCCGGCCAAAACGATGCGGTTGGTGGTGCACAGGGTCTCAACCGCCACCCGGGCATTGGGATCGGCCTCGAGAAAGGTGTCGACAATGGCATCCGAGATGCGGTCGCACACCTTATCGGGATGACCTTCGGACACGGATTCACTGGTGAAAAGATAATTTTGTTTCGACATCGTCGAACCTCCGGTACAGCGGGACCAGGGGGCATCGACGACGGTCATCGGTGCTCCCACTTAGCCTTGGGGTCTTCGTGGCAGCAAGCGGTCAAATCGCCACGCCCAACCAACGGCGCTGTAACAAAAAGCCTGATCCGACCCAATCGGCCATGACCGGCAGTTCATGACAACACCAACTGACCTTGGCCCTGGCGGACCGGATTCAGCGGCGGGATTTGTTAGTTACCGATTTTTGCCTGGCGGTTCAAGCTGGTTGATCAATGAAGCCATCGATCAGCCCTCACGCATGCGCAGGCTATCGTCAAAAAAATCCCACAGTCCATGTAAACAACATAAAATTGTCAGCGCACAGGAAAGGGGTTAGGCTCAATATCGTCCAAGATTTCAGTGGGAAACGTCGATGGAAATGACGGCCCATGCACTCGACGCGATCAGCGTCCCGGCCTTTGTTATCAACCAGCAGCATCAACTCCTGGCCTGGAACCGTGCCTGCGAATTGCTGACCGGGGTTAAGGCCGCGGACGTTTTAGGGACGGACCGGCATTGGAGCGCCTTCTATCCGCAACCCCGCCCCTGCCTGGCGGATCTGGTGTTAGACAAAGCGACCGATCAGCTGGCGGTTCATTACGCGTTGCATGGCAAAGCCGAATTCGCCTTTGACGCTTTCAAGGCCGAAGGCTGGTTTGAGCAGCTCAATGGTAAGCGCCGCTATCTGGTCTTTGAGGCGCGGCCTTTGATTACCCAGGGCTTGGTCGTGGGTGCGCTTGAGATGCTTCAGGACATCACGCCCTATAAAGAGGCCAATGACCATCTGCGCCTGGCCGCGAGTGTCTTTGACAACACCCTCGAAGGCATCATGATCACGGACATCCGCAACCGTCTGGTTTCCGTGAACAAGGCCTTTCATGCCATCACCGGTTACGGCGACGAGGTCGTCGGCGAAAATCCTAAGATCCTTGCCTCGGAACGCCAGTCACCGGAATTCTACCAGGAAATGTGGCGGATCCTTAAGGACTGCGGCAATTGGCAGGGTGAAATCTGGAACCGCCGAAAAAATGGTGAAGAATATCTGGTAAGAATGCATATCAGCGTCGTCATGGATGGCGATCATATTGCCAATTACGTGGCGATTTTTTCAGACATCACCAAGCATAAAGAGGCCGAAGAACGCATCAATTTTATGGCCCATCACGATTTTCTTACGGGTTTGCCCAATCGCATCCTGTTGGAAGACCGCATGTCTCAGACCATGGCCCGCGCCAAACGCGACCAGGAAGGTTTTGCCGTCGCCTTTCTTGATCTTGATAAGTTCAAGATGGTTAATGACGCGCTTGGCCATGATATCGGCGACAAGCTGCTTCAGGAGGTAGCGATCCGTTTGCAGGCTTCGGTGCGGGGAACCGACACCGTCAGCCGCCAAGGCGGCGACGAGTTCGTTATTCTGCTGACCGGCATGCAAGGTGCGATGGATGTCGCGCAGGTCGCCAAAAAATTGATCCGCTCTTTGCGTGAGCCCTATGAATTAGGAGGGCACCGTCTTTCGGTTACCACCAGCATCGGCCTCAGCCTCTATCCAAGCGACGGCGACACGGCGAGCGAATTAATCAAGAACGCCGATACCGCCATGTATCATGCCAAAGACATCGGCCGGAACAATTTTCAGTTCTACACCCAGCAGATGAACGCCGAAGCCGTGCATTCTCTGATGATTGAAAGCGGCCTGAAAGCCGCAATTCCATCGCAGCTCTATATCGAATTTCAACCGCAGCTTTGCGTTGCCACGCAATCTACCCTGGGGGCCGAAGCCCTGGTCCGCTGGCAGCATCCAAGCCTGGGGATGATCAGTCCGGCCAAGTTCATTCCCTTGGCCGAAGACAGTGGGCTTATCAAGGATATCGGCGATTGGGTTCTCGAACAATCCTGCGCCCTGATCCGGCGCACCGGCATGAAGGTGGCAGTCAATGTCTCGCCGCTGCAACTGTCCGAGGCAGATCTGGTCGACAAAGTGCAAAGCGCCATGGAGGGCATCGACCCCAGCCTGCTGACCTTGGAAATAACCGAAAGCGCCTTTATCAAGGATTTTAAAAACAGCAAGCAGATCCTTGAACGCTTGAAGGCCCTTGGCTTCATATTGGCGCTGGATGACTTTGGTACAGGCTATTCCTCGCTATCTTATCTAAACAGACTTCCGTTTGATTACCTGAAGATCGACCAGTCTTTCATCCGTGACGAGAATTCCCGTTCGATTGTTCTGGCCATCATCAGCCTGGCCGAGGCGCTGGGCCTGATGACGGTGGCCGAAGGGGTGGAAACTCCCGAACAGATGGCCTTTCTGGAACGAAACGGTTGTTCGGTCATTCAGGGCTATTTCTTTGCCCGACCGATGCGGGAAACGCAGTTGCTTGGCTTTCTGGAAGACCATCCCCCGGCGCCGTTACCGCAGGCACCAAAAATAAAACGCGACCCGATGCTGCTGAGCTGGTCGTTCACTTTCGCCACCGGCAACAAGGAAATTGACAGCCAACACCGCCGTTTTATCGAGTTTATCAATGCCTTGCATCAGCATCGCGACAATCCGGCGGCTTTGGCTGACATCATCGCGGAACTGCGCGTCTATGCGCGGCACCATTTTGCGTATGAAGAAAAACTGATGGCCGGCCTCGATGGAAAAATCACCCGAGACCACCGGCGGGAACATAAAAAATTCCTGCGTAAACTGGAAACTCTGGACGCCCCTAACCAAGACAATCTCGAAACCATGCCGGGCCAGCCTTACGCGAACATCGCCCGGGACTGGTTGGTCAGCCATATCCTGACCTTGGACAAAGACCTGGTGCGGGCTTTGAAAAAGCCCACCGCCACGTCCGTCGTGGCGGTGGGTTAATCCTTTTCCTGACTCAATACTGACCGAAAGCCTTCAGTTTTTCTTTGCGCTCGGCATCATGCTCGGCTTTGCCGGGCGTCGGCTGGCCCAGGAACCAGATATGTTCAGGGCGGGCCAGGATTTCGTCGATGACTTTATCAACCGCTTCGGCCTGCTCGGTCTTACCCTGAGCTTTAGCCTTTTCGGTCAGTTCGCGCGCCTGGGGAATCAGGTCGGCATAGAACTTCTCGGCCACCTCGTAGAAACCGTGCCACTGGGTGTAATCCGGCCCTTGCATGGCCGCACCATGCCGGGCACGGCGCCCTTCATGATGCCAAAGATAGAACCAGGTCCATTTGATTTTGGTATCAAAGTCAACTTTGGTGATCAGACCGTTATCGGCCAAACTTTTCATGATCGCGGCACCCGGTTTGGCAAACTTTTCATTATAAATATTCACCACCGCATCAAACTGACTGTACCAGTTTTCGACCCAGTTTTTCTGGTGGCAGGCGGCGCAAACTTGCTGCATTTCGCCGCGGCGATCACCCCATGGCTTGACCGTTTTCCCTTCTTTGATCGCCTTGGCGTCGATTTTGTCGGAAATAGGGAAGCGCAGATTCCAGGAAATGCGTGACCCGACATCATGGGAAACCGGCAAGTCCTTGGTGGCCGACATATGGCAGGTCGCACAGGTCGGCGCCGCCGTATAATCCTTGCCGACGATCCAGGTTTTCGACTTCAGATTCATGGCTTCGATATTGGTGCGATAGGCGATTCCATGTTTGGATTCTTCGTAAATTTCTTTTTGCGGATGATCCGGCCCCAGATGGCATTTGCCGCAGACTTCGGGCTGACGGGCTTCGGCCTTGGAGAATAGATGACGCTGGTGACAGGCCCCGCAGGAGCCTTTGCTGCCATCGGGATTAAGCCGGCCAACCCCCGTATTGGGCCAGGTCGCCGGGTCAAGCTTGCCATCCGCCAGGACTTTTACCATTGAGCCATGGCACTGCCAGCATCCCTGTACCGAAACCGGCGATTCGCCGTTCAAGGCCACCCGGGCATGCGTACTGCCTTCGACCACTTCAGCCAGGGTATTATCCAGAGAATTAATGATCAGACCGGCCGTAGCATGGTGGGACGCATCGAATTCCTTGACTTCGCGTTCGTGGCAATTGGCACATCGCTTCGGCGTGACCAAAGTCGTGATCATCTGATCCTTATGGCTGAACGCGTCCGGGGCCCCCGGGTCCGCCTTGTGACATTCATAACAGCCGACATTGGCCTTGAAATGAGCAGACCGTTTCCATTCGCCATGGAGCCCGGGATTCTTCTTGGTGTGGCAGTCGACGCAATCGTCACTTTCCTTGCTTAAGGTCTTAAAGGATGTCGGTCCCGGATCTGCGGCGGCCGGTCCGATCGGCAAGACCAGTACCATCAACAGAGCCCAGGCGAACATAAAGCCCCCGAGCCGTGCCGCTTGTCGCAAAATCATCATCCTGCCCCCCTCTTTGTCCAAGGCAATAAAGCAAAAAAAGCTTTAGCCATTAAGATTGTAAGGTTTTTTGGGCAAGCGAATTGACTTTGGTCAAACGCCGAACAGAGTGGGGAGACGAGACGAGCCGCCGAAAAAAAATAAATGGGAGCCAGCGAAAGATCTTGGGCCGGCATGTCTTGTTGCTGCGGTTCGCTCGTTGTATACGTTTGCCCGGTTGATGGCGAGTGGAGACGATGGAAAGCCACGAAGAAGTAAAGGAACTGTTGTCCAAATCCGGGCTCACCAAAGCGACGGCGTCTCAATTGCTGGGCGTCAGTGAGACCACTCTGGCGGGTTGGAGCCGATATTCCGTCCGGCCGATCCCGGGGGACAAACTGATCCTGCTGAAAGCGATTACGGCCGGGGCCTGTCTGCCCGATCGGGCGGCCCTTTATCCGCAACTTATTGATCATGCCGAGAAATTGGCCGCTACCGGGGCGCGCCCGTCAACCCCCGAGGACGCCTTGGCGGATCTTGCGCTCCAACAGCAGGGCCAGATTACCAGCCGTTGCCTGGATGCCGGGCTGGTCGCGGCGTTTGAGCTGCTGGCGGTACAGCCCTGGCGCCTGCGGCGTCAGTTTTTGGCCTCAAGCCACCTTTCCGCCCCTACAGCCATCGAATGGGATGCCCGCGGCCCTTTGGCCGGACAAAGAATCCTGGCCCTGGCCACCCCAAGCAAAGGTCAGGCCTTTGCCATTCAACTGGCGCTCCAGGATTGCGTCCGCCAACGGCCGTTTGCCGCGCTGCCCCTGCGGGCTGAAGTCAATCCCGAAGGATTGCGCACGCTTCCCGCCGAGGATGTCGCCGCCGAGGCGGCGGCCCTGCTGGCCTGCGGCCTGCCCCATAGTGCCGCCGGCAAACCCGCCTGGTGGATGATGCAGATGGCCTTGCTGGCTCTGGCCGAAGATTAGAACCGATGGCGTTTGAAGGTCAGCAATAGCTGCCGACCTCGGCGCCAGCCCTACCGCAATGAAAATAAAATCTAGAGTTTTTCGCATTTTGACTGAATCAAAAAGCTGAAAAACTCTTAAGCCCGAGCGGTAACAGGGGCAAAACCCCGGGCACTCAAGCTGGGTAACGCGCCGCAATTAGTTCGGGGAGGCTGGGTACGACTTGAGTGACGGCAGCACCGAACCTTGTCCCCAGGAAATCCCAGAAG
>DUZC01000074.1 GCA_013349735.1 Rhodospirillaceae bacterium | reverse complement strand
ATCGTCCCGCCTGCTCCAGCAAAGAGTCGGTCGGACCCGGCGACACAGCTCAGCCGATCAACCGGGCAAGAACTGCCAGCATCCGGCTGATATCCTGCGGTTCGCTAAGCCGATGCCCGCCGCCCTTGACCAGCGTTACCTCGACATCCGGGCCAGTCAGATGCTCTTGCAGGCGCAGCGCGGTTCGCCAAGGCACATCGGCATCGGCCAGCCCGTGGATCAGGCGAACCGGACAGACCACCCCGATCGGCCCGTGCAAAAGCAGATGGCGCCGCCCTTCTTCAATGAGCTGCCGCGTTATGGGATAGGGCGCCCCCCCATAGCAATCCTCGATCAGGACCCGCCCCTCACTCAGCAGTTGGGTCTTCTGCCGGGGCGTGAAGGCATCGAAAATCAGGTCTTCGGTAAAATCAGCCGCCGCAGCCAGCCCCAAAAGGCCCGCCACCCGCTGCGGCCGCTGCAAAGCCAGCAGCAAGGCCAACCAGCCGCCCATGCTCGACCCGACCAGGATCTGGGGACCGTCGGTCAGCGCATCGAAAGCGGCCAGGGCGTCTTCCAGCCACAGGCCGATGCTGCCCTCTTCAAAAAGCCCCGAGCTTTCGCCATGGCCCTGACAGTCAAACCTTAAAAAGGCCTGGCCGCGGTCGCGGCAGAAGGCTTCCACCGCCAGGGCCTTGCCCCCGCTGCGGTCGGATTTGAAGCCGTGCAGAAAAACCACGCCCGGGTTTTTTCCGACCAACCGGTTGTAGGCGATTGTGGTGCCGTCGCCCCGTGATAATATCCCGCCGCTTTCCGTTGCCATCTGGCCGGGCTCGTTTGTTTTCATTTCTAAAAGGTCCTTAAAAGCTCGTTCATGTCACAGCAAAATCACGCCCCACCCCCTCACCAAGCGGACCCGGCGCGGCCTCCGGTCATCCTGCAGGTCCTTCCCGCGCTGGTCACCGGCGGCGTCGAACGGGGCAGCGTCGACCTTGCCGGCGTCCTGACCGAAGCCGGCTGGACAGCCTTGGTGGTTTCGTCGGGCGGCCATATGGTCCGGGAACTGGACCGCTTCGGCGTTCATCATATGACCTTGCCGGTTCACAGCAAGAACCCGCTGGTGATTAAGGCCAACATCACGCGCCTGGAAAATATCATCCGCCAATATAACGTAGATATTGTTCATGCACGATCCCGCGCCCCGGCCTGGAGCGCCTTTTACGCCGCCCAGAATACCGGGCGTCACTTTGTCACGACCTTCCACGGCACTTATAATACCGGGCTGTTCGGATTGAAGAACGCTTATAATGCCATTATGACCCGCGGCGAACGGGTGATCGCCATCAGCCATTTCATCGCCAACCATATGCAGGCGGTTTACAATACCGACCCCGGCCGGATCCGCGTTGTCCATCGGGGCATCGATCTCGATATCTTTGATCCGACCCGGGTCAGTCAGGAACGGATCATTCAGTTGGCGCAGCGCTGGCGTCTGACCGACGGGCATCCGGTGATCATGCTGCCCGGCCGCCTGACCCGTTGGAAAGGTCAGCAGGTCTTGATTGAAGCCCTGGCTCTTTTGGGGCGGCGCGATCTGCGCTGCCTGCTGGTGGGCTCGGACCAGGGACGCACCGGCTATACCGAGGAACTGCAGGCGTTGGTCCAGGCCCGCGGCCTGTCCGAGGTCGTCCATATCGTCGGCGAATGCAATGATATGCCGGCGGCCTATATGTTGACTGATGTGGTGGTCTCGGCCTCTACCGACCCTGAAGCCTTTGGCCGGGTTATTGTCGAAGCGCAGGCCATGGGCCGTTCGGTGGTCGCCACCGACAATGGGGCCGGACGCGAGAATGTTCTTGAGGAACAGACCGGCCTGCTGGTTCCCCCCCATGATGCGGGCGCCTTGGCCCTGGCCGTTGACCGCGTGCTGGCCATCGGCCCGAGCGACCGTGAGGCCCGTGCTGCCCTGGCGATTGAATTCGTCAGGAAGAATTTTTCCCGCGAACTGATGTGTCGGCGCACCATGGAGGTCTATCGCGAACTGCTGGACAGCGGGCCGGCCCGAGAAAAGCAGCTTTGAACGCCGGCCAACATATTCTTGTCATCAAACTTTCGGCTCTGGGTGATTTTGTCCAGGCGATGGGGCCTTTCGCCGCAATCCGGGCCCATCATCCGAACGCCCGGATCACCTTGCTGACCAGCCGGCCCTTCGCCGATTTCGCGGCGGGCTGCCCTTATTTCGACCAGATTTGGATTGATCCGCGGCCCAGGATCTGGGATGTCCCGGGCCTCTTCAAGCTGCGAAAAATGCTGCGGCAGGGTAATTTCGACAGGGTCTATGACCTTCAGACTTCGGATCGCAGCACCGGTTATTTTCAGATCATGGGCCGGCCGCCCTGGTCGGGCATCGCCCCCGGTTGCGCTTACCCCCATGCCAATCCGGATCGCGACCTGATGCACACCCTTGATCGCCAGGCCGAGCAATTGGCGATGGCGGGCATTCCCGTCACGCCGGCCGCCGACCTTTCCTGGGTCAAGGCCGATCTTACGCGCTTTGCCTTGCCCAAGGCCTTTGTCCTGATGGTGCCGGGCGGTGCCGCCCATCGCCATGACAAACGGTGGCCGGCGGAGTCTTTCGCGCAATTGGCCCGCCATTTGTCCGAGTCCGGGATCACCACCCTGCTGCTGGGAACCGAACTGGACCCCCTCGCCTTGATTGCCAGGGCCTGTCCAAACGCCCGCTCGCTGGCCGGACAGACCAGCTTTGCCGAAATCGTCGCCCTGGCCCGCCTGGCCATGGGTGCGATTGGCAATGACACCGGTCCGATGCATCTGGTGGCGGCGGCCGGCTGTCCGGCGCTGGTTCTGTTCTCGGCCGCTTCCGACCCCGCGCTCTGCGCGCCGCGCGGCCGGGTCCAGGTCATCCGCCAAGATCCCCTTGAGGCCCTGTCCGTGGCCGCGGTAATCGCAGCGCTTGGAAAAGGCCCCGCCGCGCTGCGTCAATTTGACTGATGTTGCGTTCAAGACGGTGTGAGGTTAGTGTCCCTGCCTCTTTGACTGCAGAGTCGCCCGACCATGTCCTTGTTCGCCATCACCCTGCCTGACGGCAGTCAACGCCATTATGACCGACCCATGTCCGGGGCTGAAATCGCCTTGGATATCGGACCGGGCCTGGCCAAATCCGCTTTGGCGGTCCGGGTCGATGGCACTATGCGGGATCTGGCCGGCATCATCGACCGCGATGTCCATCTGGCCATCGTCACCAAACGCGATCCCGATGCCTTGGAACTGCTGCGCCATGACGCCGCCCATGTCATGGCCGAAGCCGTCAAAGAGCTCTATCCGGATGCCCAGGTGACCATCGGCCCGGCCATCGATAATGGATTTTATTACGACTTCGCCCGCGCAACGCCGTTCACACCCGATGATTTGATCCGCATCGAGGCGCGCATGCAGGAGATCGTCAGCCGCGACGAAGTGATCCAGCGCGAAGAAATGGACCGCGATCAGGCGGTTCGCTTTTTTGAAGGCATGGGCGAAAAATACAAGGCCGAGCTGATCGCCTCGATCCCGGAAGGTCAGCCGATCGGCCTTTACCGCCAGGGCGCCTTCATCGATCTTTGCCGCGGGCCGCATCTGCCATCCACCGGCAAACTTGGCAAGGCCTTCAAACTGATGAAAGTGGCCGGCGCCTATTGGCGGGGCGATTCCCGCAATGAGATGCTGCAGCGGATTTATGGCACCGCCTGGTTTGAAGAAAAAGACCTGCAAGCCTATCTGACCATGCTGGAAGAGGCAGAAAAGCGCGACCACCGCCGGCTTGGCCGTGAGATGGCGCTGTTCCACCAGCAGGATGAAGCGGTGGGGTCGGTCTTCTGGCATCCCAAGGGCTGGACCCTCTGGCGCACGGTCGAAGGCTATATCCGCAACCGGCTTGAAGCCTCGGGTTATGTCGAGGTGAAGACCCCGCAACTGGTGGATCGTTCGCTTTGGGAAGCGTCGGGCCATTGGGAAAAATTTGGCGCCAATATGTTCACGGTGCAAACCGCCGATGAGCGAACCCTGGCCATCAAGCCGATGAATTGTCCCTGCCATGTGCAGATTTTCCGGACCGGCATCAAAAGCTATCGCGATCTGCCACTCCGCATGGCCGAGTTCGGATCCTGCCACCGCTATGAGCCGTCCGGGGCCATGCATGGAATCATGCGCGTGCGGGCCTTTACCCAGGATGATGCGCATATTTTCTGCACCGAAGACCAGATCACGTCGGAAACCGTCGCTTTTTGCGAATTATTGAAAGAAGTCTATCGCGACTTCGGGTTCGAGGATGTGCGGGTGAAGTTCTCGGACCGCCCGCCGACCCGCGCCGGCAGCGACGAAATCTGGGACAAAGCCGAAGGGGCTTTGTTGGCGGCGTCCGCCGCCGCCGGTCTTGAGACCACACGCAATCCCGGCGAAGGGGCTTTTTACGGACCTAAACTTGAATTCGTGCTCCGCGATGCCATCGGGCGCGATTGGCAATGTGGCACCATGCAGGTGGATTTTGTCCTGCCGGAACGGCTTGATGCCGCCTATATCGCCGAAGACGGTCAGAAACACCGCCCGGTCATGCTGCACCGGGCCATACTTGGTTCATTCGAACGGTTTCTCGGCATTCTGATCGAGCATTACGCCGGTCGGTTCCCGATCTGGCTGGCCCCGCTGCAAGTGGTGGTGGCGACCATTACCAACGAAGCCGACGCTTATGCGGCTCAGGTGCTGGCGCAGTTGCGGGCCCGGGGTTTGCGGGCCGAATGTGATCTGCGCAATGAAAAGATCAATTTGAAGGTCCGCGAACATTCCCTGGCCAAAGTCCCGGTGATGCTGGTGGTTGGGCGCCGCGAAGCGGAAATGTCCAATGTTGCGGTCCGTCGTCTGGGTGGCTCAAACCAAGAAATTCTTGCGCTCGGGGAAGCGGTGGATAAACTAGTGGCAGAGGCGGTCGTTCCGGGCGCCTGAGCTGGGGGCGAGCCACCGCAGGGATCGGTCATTCTCGTTTTCCGCCAATTGAATAAAGGAGGAGTTTCATAGTCAAGCCACCTGTTACGGCGCCTAAGGACCAAGACGGTCCGCGCGTCAATTCCGAAATCGATTCCCGCACCATCCGGCTGATTGACGCCGATGGGGAAATGGTCGGGGTCGTTTCCCTTCGTGAAGGTCTCGATATGGCTGTGGAAGTGGGGCTCGACTTGGTCGAGGTCTCGCCCAATGCTGAGCCTCCGGTCTGCAAAATTCTGGATTACGGAAAGTATAAGTACGAAATCCAGAAGAAAAAGGCTGAAGCGCGGAAAAAGCAGAAAGTCATTGAGGTCAAAGAAATCAAACTTCGTCCTAACATCGACGACAATGATTACGATGTTAAGATGCGGGCCATGCGTAAGTTCCTTGAGGAAGGCGACAAGGTCAAAGTGACCCTGCGTTTCCGCGGTCGGGAAATGGCGCATCAGGACCTTGGCGCCAAGGTTCTTGACCGCGTGCGTGAGGCCTTGGACGATCTGGCGAAAGTCGAGCAATTCCCGAAAATGGAAGGCCGCCAGATGGTCATGGTGATGGCGCCACGTTAAGCTTCGTTCAGGGCTGAATGCTCGCCCTTGCCAAGGGCGAGCCCGGGGTTTATAAACCCGCCTTCCATCGGATGGCTTGGGGCTTGGAATAGGGCATGCCTCGTCATCCATGAATCGCATTACTCTTTTCGTCAGCAAGGAAGCGAAAATGCCCAAAATGAAAACCAAGAGCTCCGCCAAAAAGCGGTTCAGGCTCACCGGTTCTGGCAAGGTCCGCGCCAATGTCGCCTTCAAGCGCCATTGCCTGTCCGCCAAATCCGCCAAAATGAAGCGTCAGGCCCGCGGTACTTTTATCATCGCCGAGGCGGACACCCCGTCCATCAAGCGACATTTTCTGCCGTACGGAGCCTGAGCCATGGCGCGCGTCAAACGGGGCGTGACCACGCACGCCCGTCATCGTAAGATCATCAAGCTGGCCAAAGGCTATCGCGGCCGCTCCAGCACCAATTTCCGCATTGCCATCGAGAAAGTCGAAAAGGCGCTGACTTACGCCTATCGCGACCGTCGCGTCCGCAAGCGGAATTTCCGTGCCTTGTGGATCCAGCGCATCAATGCCGGTGCCCGGCAGAACGGGCTGACCTATAGCCGTTTTATCAACGGTCTTAAAAAGGCGGGCATCGAACTCGACCGCAAGGTGCTGTCGGACATCGCCACCCGCGAGCCGGAAACCTTCAAGTCGCTGGTTGCCCAGGCCACGCAGGCACTCAAGGCAGCCTGAGGTTCCGTTCCCTATCCTGTTGGCCGGATCTCCGGCCAACAGCCCGCCGGAACTCCATAGGAACAGCCAATGATCGATCTGGATCGGATTCGGAGCGAGGCGCTGGCGGATATCGCCGCCGCCGACCTTGAAGGGCTTGAAACCACCCGCGTCGCGCTGCTGGGCAAAAAAGGGGCCATAACCGCCCTGATGCGGTCCTTGGGCGATATGGGTCCGGAAGAACGGCGTAATGCCGGCCTTGCCCTGAACGCCCTTAAGGACGTCATCAGCACGGCCCTTGATCAACGCAAGGCCCGGCTGGATGCAGAGCGTCTTGATCAACGCCTGGCCCGGGAACGGGTTGATGTGACCCAGCCTGCGCGTCCGGATCGGGTTGGCCGCATCCATCCCATCAGCCAGACCATTGATGAAGTCGTTGCTATCTTCGGTCAGATGGGCTTTGCCGTCGCCGAAGGTCCGGATATCGAGGATGACTTCCATAATTTCACCGCTTTGAATTTCCCGCCGGGTCATCCGGCCCGGCTGATGCATGACACCTTTTTCCTGCCGGAAAAAAGCGACGGATCGCGGTTTTTGCTGCGAACCCACACCTCGCCGGTTCAGGTCAGAACCATGCGCAAACAGGCGCCGCCGATCCGGGTTATTATTCCCGGGCGCACCTATCGCTGCGATTCCGACATGACCCATACGCCGATGTTTCATCAGGTCGAGGGTCTGGTGATCGACAAGACCACCACGATGGGCCATCTGAAAGGATGTCTGATCGAGTTTGTGAAAACCTATTTCGAAGTCGATGAGGTTCCGGTCCGCTTTCGCCCCTCTTTCTTTCCCTTTACCGAACCTTCGGCCGAAGTCGATATCGGCTGTTCGCGGGCCGGCGGCGAGTTGAAAATCGGGGCGGGCGCCGACTGGCTGGAAATTCTCGGCTGCGGGATGGTGCATCCCAATGTGCTCCGCAATTGCGGCATCGACCCGGACGAATATCAGGGCTTTGCCTTTGGCATGGGGATTGAGCGCATTGCCATGCTGAAATATGGCATTCCGGATTTGCGGACCTTCTTCGAATCCGATTTGCGCTGGTTACACCATTATGGGTTCGTGCCGCTGGATGTGCCCACCCTGAGCGGAGGGCTGGCCCGATGAAATTTACCTTTTCCTGGTTAAAGCGCCATCTGGACACCCAGGCCACTCCCGACCAGATCGCCCAGCGCCTGACCATGCTCGGCCTGGAAGTCGAAGATCTGCATGACCCGGCAGCCCGGCTTCAGGGCTTCATCGTCGGTCAGATCATGGAAGCGGCCGGCCATCCCAATGCCGACCGGCTGCGGCTGTGCAAAGTGGCCACCGGACAAGGCATGCTTGAAGTGGTCTGCGGCGCGCCCAATGCCCGGGCCGGACTGAAAGTTGCGCTGGCAACCCCGGGGGTCATCATTCCGTCCACCGGCGAAGCCCTGAAAGCCGGCAGCGTGCGCGGCGTTCTGTCGCAAGGCATGATGTGCTCCAGTCGGGAACTGCTGCTGGGCGAAGACCATGATGGCATTATTGAACTACCCGCTGACGCCGCCGTCGGCGCGCCCCTGGCGTCGGTGTTGCATCTCGACCCGCTTTTCGACATCGCCATAACCCCCAACCGGGCTGATTGCCTGGGCGTGCGGGGCGTCGCCCGCGACCTGGCGGCGGCCGGCCTTGGCCGTTTGAAACCCTTGCAGATCGACCCGGTAAAAGGCAGCTTCAAAAGCCCCGTCGGCGTCCATCTTGATTTTCCCCCGGAGGCCCAGGCGGCCTGCCCGCTGTTTGTTGGCCGCACCATCCGCGGCGTGCGCAACGGCGAGAGCCCGCAATGGCTGAAAGACTGGCTGTCCGGTATTGGCCTGCGGCCGATTTCGGCCCTGGTGGACATCACCAACTATATCACGATCGATCTTGCCCGACCCTTGCATGTGTTTGACTGCCGGCAAGTCCAGGGGGATATCCGGGCCCGTCTGGCGCGCTCGGGCGAAATGCTGAAGGCCCTTAACGGCAAAGAATACCCGCTTGACGAAACGATGACGGTCATCGCCGATGACGCGCGCGCTTTAGCCTTGGCCGGTGTGATGGGCGGTGAAGACAGCGGTGTGACCGCCGACACCACGGATGTCTTTCTTGAGGTCGCCCTGTTCGACCCCCTGAGAACGGCGGCCACCGGGCGAAAACTGGCGGTGGAGTCCGACGCCCGCTATCGCTTTGAGCGGGGCGTTGATCCGGCTTTTGTCCTGCCGGCCGCGGAATTGGCGACCCGGATGATCATTGAAATTTGCGGCGGTGAGGTTTCGACCCTGGTTCAGGCCGGGACCCCGCCGGAAAGCCGCCCGGCCATTGCTTTTCACCCGGCGCGGGTTGCAAAAATCGGTGGGTTTGAGATTGACCGCGACGAAATGCGCCAGATCCTTGAAGGGCTGGGCTGCGCCCCCACCCTCGGTGGCGAGGTCTGGACGGTCATCC
>DUZC01000073.1 GCA_013349735.1 Rhodospirillaceae bacterium | reverse complement strand
CCTGATAGACCCCTCCGGGGGGCAGACTATGGCCCGAGGCCGATCGGACCGATCACCTAACCCCTTGGCGCGGAATGTCAGCCTCCAGGCACGCGGGACAAAGGCGCCGGAGCGTCATCATCACGGTTGACGGTGGCAAGCTGCTTTGCCGCCAGCGCGGCTAGGATCGTTTCGCGGATTGTATTGACCATCCGTTGTGGCAGCAGGCCGTATTCGAAGCGGCCCGGCTGACCTGGGATCGGCCGCATGTCGGGCGAGGGCCAAGCATCCAGATTTGCCTCACTGAGGATGATCCACGATCGCCGGTCGATATCGAGACCAAGATGACGCATCACTCGCGGCAGAATTTCCACGGCGGGGACATCATCGGCCGGCGGCTGAGTCGTGATTGGAACGATCATCACCCGCCGGTCTCCGGCCGCACCACTGACCGCCATCACGACACAAGCCGGCCGTTCTTTTTCACCGACGCTCTGCCCGGCCAGTTCCTGGCGTTTCCAGACATATTCGTAACGAAACACCAGCCCAGGGCGGGCCTCCGGCAGAGCCATGGCCTATTCGTCCATCAATTGGTCGAGTGCCTCTTGTTCGGCGTTGAAATACGGCTCTTGCATCGCCTGGACAAACGCCTCGGGCATCTCCTCTAGGGAGATAACCATCTTGTCGCGCCGCTTCAGGCGCTCGAATTCGTCAATGGGCATGATCACCAACCTGTCGCGTCCGTGGTAGCTTACCGCTACAGGCTCACGCAGAGCCGCTTCCTGGACACGAGCGACGTTGCGCTGGAGATCGAAGGAACTGAAACGTTGCATCGCGCGCCCCCACAAAATACATAAATTATGTATTTATCGTCTATGGCCGTCAAGTGGCGGGCGCGATTTTTTACAAATGAAAAATTCCAGCGGTCATGCCGCCAGACAATGCAGCGGCTGCCGTTTCGTTTTTACAGGGCGCACAGGGGAAAGTGAGGTCTTGCCACTCTTGTCCAGAACCACAAAACCGTCGCCCGCGCCAATCCAGTCGGTCCATTGCCGCTGCCCATTGGCCAAGCGACCAAAAAACACCGACACCGCCTGAACCAGGGTCACCGCGCCATTGGGCCTGCGCTGTCCCAGGCGGCCCTCCCGACGGGATCCTATATACGGGTCAGCCCCCTTTTTTCCTAAGCTCAGCCGCTGCGGTGCGACCTAGATCGGCGGCCGTATCGAGGTAGCGCCGAACAACACCCTCCGCGGTCAGCAGGCGGGCTGGGCGCGCATCGACGAAACGGATCATTTCCGCCTTAAAACTCTGCTCGGTCTCTGGATACAGGAGCGATTTAGCCCTTAATTCCAGCTTCTCGCAGAAGCCCATTAAATCAAGCTTGTAGTCATCGATTTTACGGCGAACCAGAGGCAAATTGGGACGAACGCCTTTATCCAAGAGAAAACGAATATCCCAGATATCGCGTGCCTTAAGAAAATCGCGTGCCCCGAGCGCGACGATCTTGTCGGCAAGAATTTCCTCCATCGGCTCAACAAAAATCAACATCTGTCGAAGCGGAGCAGAAAGGTGCCGATAATTTGTCGCCACAGGCATCAAAGCTGGCATATGAGCGGGAACGGCTGCCACCTCGATATTGATTACTTGCCTTGGCAGACGCCCGGAAACGCGATCAGGCAGCACAATTTTAGTTCGCCATCTGGCCACAGAGACCCCGCTTTGCCTTTCAAGCTTTTCTTTGCTGGGTGGATCCACCTCGACGGTCAAACCATAGGCTTCGGCAATGCCCGATCTAATTTTGTTGATAAATTTTGGCATGCGCCCCGGGGTCCAGTCCGCGCCGCCGACAAAATCCAAATCCTCTGAATAACGGGCTCCCTGATGGCACAGGCGAAGGGCCGTTCCTCCCTGGAAGACGAGGGCATCGAGAGCGCCGCTCTCGCTCATTGCGTAAAGAATTTCGTAATGCAGGATTTCCTTGGCAACGGTCGCCACCGGAGCCCCAAGATCGGAGGCATAACGACCAGCAAGTTCCATTAAGTCATGTTTCAATATCGTCGACCTCTTCGATAACCAGGCCTAAATTTCGCTTTGTGCGCATCAAGTCGCTCTTCGCTTGAGGCGCTGTCGCTACATTAAGTTCACGCAGATCGTCCCAGACGGTGTCAGGCCTGTCTTGATTTGTGTGCGTGAACTCGATGATGCCAAAAGGCGTGTCAAAGACACCGGAGCGGCCAGTTGTCATCAGCGTCAGACGCGATGGAAGCTGAGAAATCAATCCCGCTTCCGATAAAGCACTTTCCAGGCTCAGCCAGCTAAAGTCAGGTGGTGGTCGCAACCAGGGAACCATGGCCGCGAGCCGATCGGCAGGTAAACTGCGCGCTCTCGGATTGACATAAAGCCCGCGTGCGACACGCTGAATAACGCCCGTTGCGGCATGGGCTTTCAGCGCTTTGGTCATGGTGCGATCGTCTTCGCAAAAGATTCGCCTCATTGTCGCCGCAGTGAAGGCATAAATGCCGAGACGGTCAAGGCGGTCCAATTCAATGATGAGCGTTGAGAGTTTCATCTAGCGATGATTACACCATACAACACAGAAAAGGAACTTTTTTATTCGCTTTCTATATAGCTTCACGGGGCATATAAGGGTCGGCCCCTTTTTCCTCAAGGGGCCGCGCGGATTTGGCGCGAGATCCATTAGCCATTGAAAGGCTTGTCCTGAGCTTCACCGCGTTCGCGGCAAAGGACAAATTAGTCATCGACATTATCCATGAAAGCCTGTTTCAACGCGTCTGCCGTGGCACCCTCGAAAGGCTCAACATCTTTTAAGCCGGCGACAACACCAGAGAAGGTTTTATTATCCGGATCAAAGTCGATTGGGCCAGCGCAGTCGCCCTTATGGTCCATCATGGCTTAGAGAACGCCATCATAGGGTTACGCCACCCGACCGACCGCTCCCCTCTAAATTGTGCATATCTCCCATGCCGGCAAGTATGTTGCGGTGCACAATGAAGAAATGTAGGGTTGTTACATCCTAAATTACCGGGAGATAAAAAATGTTAACTTTACTGTCCTACGCGATGGGTCAAAGCAATACTGATGCTGTGAGCGATAAAAATCCCACGCATCAAGATGTAGTCGTCAAAGCGGCACACACAAGTTTAATTCTTGGGCTTGTTTACCTTGCCAGTGTTTTGGCTTGGGGAATTTCCAAGATTGGTAACGTCTGGTAATTCCAGCCTCTAAACACCGGGATTATTCGTTGCCAGCCTTGTCATCATTTGAACCGCTGGGAAGGCTTTTGATCCGCGCCAGAAGATAATCGAGATCCCCGGAATCGAAATTGACGCCCATCAACTCATATTGCGTCAAGATCCGTTCCACCATGCGCCGACAATAGCGCTCGCGATCCATTTCGCCCCCATCAAACTCGGTTTCGGCGGCGACGTCCATGGCGCAGCGAAAGGCAGGAAAAGCCGCATCCGGCAACTCCGCCTTGTCGTAAATCGCCCGAAAACCGAGCCGGCCGGGGTCGTGGATCAGACGGACCGCATTGGTGACGGGCACTTTGGCCAGTTCGGCGATCCCGGCCTCGAAAAAGGCGGTATCGCCGACACAGATGGCGCGCAGCATAAGCGAAGGCGTCAAACGCCCATTTGCACGCAAATGACGGACCAGCCCTTCGACATCGTCCCGGTCGGCCCCGGCCGTCAGAGCGATGGTGGCCCGTTCCCGGCTTTGGGTCATGATATCGGCCGCCATGCCGTCGGACAGATGATGGCGTTGCACCAACTGCTCTTCCAACTGCTCGGAAACCGAGGTCATCAATCTTTCGGCCAAGGTCACCGAACGTTGCTGAAGCGACAGCGCAATCTCGGGGTTATCGCTGAATTCCCGCTCGACCTTATTTAAGGTCTGGGCCGAAATCTCCGCCCCCTGATTGCCAATCAGACTGGCCACGACGTCACTATTGTGGGTTTCCACCAAAGCATCAGAAAGCTGGGCTGATACTTCAGCGCGCTGGGTCACCGCGATCTGTTTAGTGACATTATCGCTGCGCACGATCGCGATCAGATCCTGATCGGTTAGAATCTTGGAATATTGCAGGATCGGCAAAGCCACCTGATCGACGTCTTGGGCAAGCGTGACGGCAACGTCATGCGGCAGGACAGCACTTTCCTTGAGATGAACCGCCAGCGCCTGGCGAACCCGAACCTCGGCATCTTTGACCAAGAGACGGAAGATATCCTCGGCCAATTGTCGTTCGGCATCGGAAAGTTCGCCCTGGTCAAATTCTCCGGCAAGTTTGGCGACCGTAGCGACCCGCGACTCAGCGGACCGTTCGGTCATCAAACGGACCACATCCTGTTGGCTCAGTTTTCCGGTCGCCATGGCAGCATCAGCCTCATTGCCTAAAGCAGGTCAGCGTAACCTAATGCAAAAGAAGATTGGTTACGAATGGTTAAATTAATCGATAACTTCAATGATGGCATCAACTTCAACGGCGACGCCAAGTGGCAGGGACACGCAGCCCACCGCCGCCCGGCTATGTTTACCCGCATCGCCAAAGACCTCAACCAATAAATCCGAAGCGCCATTGACCACCTTCGGCTGATCGCTGAAGGCCGCAGTGCTGGCGACAAAGCCGCCCAATTTGACCACCTGGCGCACGCGCTCCAAATATCCGGCGGCCTGGATCTGCGCGATAATATTGATGCCACAGAGGCGGGCCGCCTGATACCCCTCGTCAAGGCTGATCTGGTCACCAAGATGGCCGAGATGGATCAGCTTTCCCTCGCGGAAGGGCAATTGTCCGGCGATGAACAAAAATGCCCCTGTCTTGACGAAGGGCACGTAATTGGCCGCGGGTGGCGCGCTTACAGGCAAAGTGATGCCCAATTCCGCCAGACGTTTGGCGATTTTACCCATTTTCTATCCTTCCTTATTGTCCCCGGTATCCTGCCTGATATTCCACATGTTGAAAACAGGCGGCGCCGCGAAATTCGCCCCAAGCAGGTGACGCCATTCCGCGATTTCCGCATCGCTGTCGCCAGACGCCGCATGTCTGCCGGCCAATACACAGCGCCAATATCCAGCCTCGGCCAGGGCATGCCAGGCATCATCAAGGCTCAACCGTCCCAATCCGCCAGGCAGATCCAACTGACGCGGCGCATGACGACGCCCCCAAGCAAGAAAATCAGCCAAGCGGCCCGACCAGCTTTGCGCCTTGCTGGCGGCCATGAATTCCCGGACCAGCAATTCCAAGGCAAAGGAGCCCAAAGGGACAGCACAAGCGTCGCGCCACGCCTTGAGCAAGGCCAGAAATCTTGTGGTCCGCCCATCGTTTAAACTGTCGGACAGACGAAGCGCCGCCATCTCTGCCGCGGGATTGGTCATCATCCAGCCTTGAGGGCCGGGTATGGCAAAGGCGCCCTGCTGCTCGACCGCGGGCCTTACCGCCACAAGGACGCTGCCAACTTCGACCAACAGGCGGCTATTCTCAAGACTTACCGGGGCACTGGGCAAGGCCGCCCGCAAGGCACTTTCCATGCGCCAAAGCCCGTCCCGTTGGCTGCCATCTTCCGGCAAAAGATAAAGCAGATCAACGGCCGACAGCGGGCGGATCGCAACGCGTTTGCCGACCGACCCAACCACCAGATAGTCGCCGCGTTCCTCGAGCGGGGCCAGCTCAGGGCGCAAGGCCCCGCGCAACAGACCGGCGATTCCCACCGCCGCCTGCCGCGCCAGCGCCAGCTCCTCGGGTTTGAGGATCAGTTCATCGATAAAGGAGTCAAAGCGCAGATCGCATCGGTTCATCGAAAAGCAGCCTAACCCAGGCCAAGCAACACAGCAATGGCGCCGGGCTCGCGGGACTTGCACAACCGAGGGATTGCCGGCACTCTAACAGCCATGGCCCAATCCGACCAAAGCGACTCGCATATCCTGCTTGCTGATATCAGCGGCTATACCGGATTTCTTCGCGCCAATCAGGTCACCTTACGGCACGCCAATTATATTATTTCCGAGTTGCTGGCAGCGATTATCAAACAGGCCCGTTCCCCCGTCCGCCCCGACAAACTGGAAGGGGACGCGGTCTTGCTGGTGGCGCCTGTCGATGGCTCGACCAAGGCCGACAGCATGGTCCGGCAATCCATCGGGGATTTCTTTCAGGCCTTTGATCGCCGGCGCGCACAACTTATTGCCGATAATGGCTGTGGCTGCGAAGCCTGCATGACGATTGGTCAGCTTGACCTGAAGGTTGTCAGCCATTTTGGCCCGGTCTTGCGCTACAAGCTGGCGCAATTCGACGAACTGGCCGGCTTTGACATGATCATCGCGCATCGCCTGCTAAAGAATTCCCTGGATTGTTCCCGCTATCTGATGATCAGCGAAGCCGCCTGGGCCCGCCTTTCCCCGGTGGCCGATCTTAGCTTCGAAAGACATGTCGAAAGCTATGAAGGTGTCGGCGAAATTCCGGTAATGGTGATGCGGGGCGGGTGGAGCGCCGATGCTAACGCCCCGTCAGACCAAGAAACCACTCTATTCCGCCGTCTCAGCGACTTTGTGGTTAAACATGTCATGCTGCTGCCGTTCGGCAAAGCTCTGATCCGCCGCAATGCCAAGCGGGCATTACATCATCACGACCACCACCGTCACTGACGTTTGGCGGACAGATCCAAAAGGACGGCGACCTCCAAACCTACCAGCTGGCCACTGCTCCAGGCCCCTTGACCGACACCATAATCAGTGCGCGTCAGAATAAGCTTGCCTTTGACATGTGCGACATCGCCCTCGATATCCAGGCTAAAAGGCAGAACCACAGGGCGGGATATGCCGCGGATGGTCAGGATGCCCTCGGCCTCATAGGCATTGCCGCCAAGCGCATGAAAGGATTTTGCCTCGAATTGGGCCGCGCCAAAATGCTTGACGTCAAACCAATCGGTATCAGGAAGCGCCTGATCGCGACTGCCGTCCCCCGTCGTCGCACTGTTCATATCGATGGTGACCAGCGCATGGCCATTTGCCGGATCCGCCGGATTAAAGGCGATCATGGCCTGCCATTTCGTAAAATGGCCCTGGAAGGCGGCCCCGGACTGGCTTCCGCTGAAACCCAAAAGGCTTTTCTGCGGGTCAATCTGCCAAAGATCCCCGGCTTTAGCCTCGGCACCGAATAGCAATGCCAAACTCAGCGCGAAGATTCGGGCCAAAGATGTCTTTTTCATGAGCCCCTCCGGGATAAGGGAATAAAGCGCGGCAACATCCGTAACAAAATTTCATCTTTGCGATAGAGATGGTGCCACAAGGCCGCAGCCGCATGAAACAGCACCAAGGCCGTCAGCAAATTTCCCGCCAGATCGTGCCCTGTTTTGAACAACGCGGCGACGGGCTCTTTGTCCGACAAAGCAGCAAGCATCGGAATATGCGGCCAGGGAAGGACGCCAAAAAGGATCGTCGGGAAATTGAGTGGCGAAGCCGAGACCAAAGCCCAGCCGGACAAAGGCATTCCCAGCAAGAAAGCATAGAGCGCCAGATGGGCCAAAGCGGACGCCTTCCGTTCCCACCAGGCGACCTCGTCCGGCAAGGGCGGCGGTCGGTGGACCAGGCGCCAGGCCAGACGCAGCAGGGTCAAACCCAGAACGGTAATGCCCACCGACTTATGCCATTGATAGAGCACAAATTTTAACGATGCGCCGTTTGGCAGGTCGGTCATGACATGACCGACCACCAACAGCCCCGCCACCGCCAGCGCCGTAAGCCAGTGCAGGGTGATGGCCACAGTGCCATAGCGGGTTGTCATTTTTATCCGCCGATCACGGTGCTTTGTCGAATTCGGCGCTGATGGTCAGCAGAACATCGTCGCTGACGGCCGGCGCATAAAGCCCAAGGCCAAATTCGCTGCGGGTAATATGGCCGGTGGCATTAAAGCCAAGCACATAGGCTTTGCTGACCGGATTGATCCCACCGCCGTTAAAGCTGGCCGTCAGAGTAACCGGCTTGGTCACGCCATGCAGGGTCAAATCGCCGCTGATGGTCCCCGTGGTCGGTCCGGTAACCGTGATCTTGTTGGATTTAAACACCGCCTTGGGAAATTTCGCGACGTCGAAAAATCCTTCAGACTTCATATGTTCATCGAGTTTCGGCACGGTGGTGTCCAGCCCGGCCAAATCGACCGTAACCTCAACTTCGCTGCTGGCGACCGTTTTGGGGTCAAATTTCAGCTTTCCCTCAAGGCTGGGAAAAAAGCCATAGGATGTCGAATAGCCGAAATGGTTGAACGAGAAGATCAGCCGCGCATGACCCTTGTCCAAAACAAAGGCACCGCCTTCAAGCTTTGCCAGATCGACACTGGGCCCGCCGGCTGTCTCGGCCAAGGCCGGCACACTGGCGGTCATCGCCAAAAGAATGGCTGCGGTCTTAAATTTCATTTTTCGCTCCAAATCCGGTTGCTATGGCCATCCCGAAGGAGAACCAATCCTTCCTTTACTGTAGCGGCGAATTTTCGCAATGCATCTGCTATGGCAGCCTGAGACTGCAATTCATTGTTGCCGAATCGACAACGGTCATGACAGCGACAAAGCCTCCGGCGCCAAATTCCAAGCCGCCAGCTTGCAAGCCTGAGCGGTCCGTTCGATGACCCCCAAATGACCGGTGCCCATTTTAAAACTCGTCAGATGATCGTCCGGCGCCAATAAGAGCCTGGGCAGAAAGCGCAGCACCCCATTGCTGCTGACGACCAAAACGGTCTGAAGCGCCGGGTCTTTGAGCCGGTCTTCGGCAAAAGCGGTGATCGCCGCCATCATCTCGTTGCGGCTGCTTTTCCAGCCCAGCTGGTCCGGCCAGATATCCGCCGCATTCCAGGCCGCCATGGCCGC
>DUZC01000072.1 GCA_013349735.1 Rhodospirillaceae bacterium | reverse complement strand
TCGCCCTCGCCATCGCCGCCGCCCAGCATGGCCTCCCATTCCGCGGCCATACCGTCGGATTCACCGCCAGCTCCGCCCGCGGGTGCCGCCCCGTCCTCGCCGCCCGACATGGCGGCCCATTCCTTCATCAGGGCTTCTTCGTCTTCGGAACTGCGGCCTTCACCACCCATTTTGCTGTCTTCCGCTCTTTCGGCTTCCGCCCATTACTGAATCAGCATTTCCTTGAACAGCACATCATTCACCTTGGCAGGCTTTGCCGCGCTGTTAACGCGGTTCATTAATTCTTCCCGCAGCCGCAACATACCGGCCGATCCCTGCAGATCTTCGATGCGCAATTCACGGAGATAGACTTGAAAATTATCGATGATCCGCGGCATCACCGATTCGATTTTGGAAACATCGAGGGGACTTTCCAGTTCCAGACTGACCCGGATCTTCAGAAAATTTTGTTTGCGCCCGGCCGTGTTCAAATTCACCAGGATTTCAGGCAGATCGTAGAAGATCGCCGCTTGAACCTCATGTTCGTTTTTCTTGGGCGCCTCTTCGGCCTTATGTTCCGGCTTACTGGAATGGAAAAGCGGATCCAGGATCCCCGAAAAATAAGCGCCGGCGGCGGCGCCCACCACCAGCAACAGCGGCAATACGATAAAAAGGATCAGCTTTTTCTTGTCGCCTAGCCCACCACGGGACGGTTCAGCAGACTCTTCCTGGTCGGAAGCTTCGCCTTCTTCAAAATCTTCCTCAAGATCTTCAGCCATGATTCTTTGGTCCTCGCCGAACGCCTCATACGCGCGCCCGCAGTTAATCAGTTTGAAAGTAGGCTATGGCGGTTAACAAGACGTTGATGCTTCAATAAATCACCCGCACACCCCACCGGGCAATTCCTGCCCGGCACGGCTTGCCCCCGCGCCGCTCAATCAACCCCGGAATTTGGCAATAATCCACGATTTTTCGCCATAAACCGCGACTTCCATAAGTTGGCACGGCCTATGCAGTGATGCTGGCAGACCATGCATTGGGAACGAACCGATGGAAAACACCGCCTATGTCTCTTTGTCTTCCCAGGCCGCTTTATGGCGGCAAATGGAAGTGGTGGCCAATAATATGGCCAATGCCAACACGCCGGCTTTCAAATCCGAAGTGGCGATGTTCAAGGAATATTCGGTAAAAACCAAATCCGATGCGACGCCTTTTGGCCGTAAAATATCCTATGTCCAGGACGTCGGCATGTTGCGCAACACCGCCGAAGGTCCGCTTGCCAGCACCGGAGCCCCGCTCGACGTCGCCATTCACGGCGATGGCTATTTCACGCTCGACACACCGTCGGGGCCACGTTTTACCCGCGAAGGCCATTTTCGTCTTGATGAAACCGGCATGGTGGTCACCGCCGCCGGCTATCCGGTGCTGCAGCAGAACGACCAGCCGATCGTGGTCGCCCCCAACGAGGCGAATATAACCATCGCCGCCGACGGAACGATTTCGACAGAAAATGGAAATATTGGAAAATTAAAGTTAGTAAAATTTGAAAACGAACAAGATCTCACTAAAGCTGGAAACGGGTCTTATCAAACAACTAGCGATCCCTCTCCGGTTGACAAGCCAGTACTTAGCCAAGGAATGCTTGAACAGTCTAATGTTCAGCCAATCCTTGAAATGACCCATATGATGAAAATCCTGCGAACTTATGAAGGCGTTCAGAACATGCTGCAGAATGAGCATGACCGCCAGATCAAGGCGATGCCGATACTTTCGCAGTCACAACAAGCCTAAGAAAGGAATTAACCGATGAGGGCCATGAATATCGCCGCGACCGGCATGGTGGCACAACAGACCAATGTTGAAGTCATCTCGAACAACATTGCCAATATGAACACCACGGCCTACAACCGGCGGCGCCCCGAATTCACTGATCTATTATATCAGAACCAGAAACGGGTCGGCGCCAATTCCTCGGACAATAACACCATTGTGCCGTCCGGCATCCAAATTGGCCTTGGCGTAAAAACCACTGCGGTTTACCGCATCACCGAACAGGGCAGCATGCAAAGCACCGACAACACTCTGGATATGGCTATCCAAGGCAAAGGCTATTTCCAGGTGCTGCTGCCGACCGGTGAAACCGCCTACACCCGTGCCGGTTCATTCCAATTGAGCCCGCAGGGCCAGATTGTCACCTCGGATGGCTATGAGGTCTTACCAGGTATCACCGTGCCCAATAACGCCATCGGCGTCTCCATCAACAGTTCCGGCCAGGTAGCCATTAAACTCGATGGGCAGGTGGCCCAGAATGTCGCCGGGCAATTCCAGTTGGCCAATTTTCCTAACGAAGCCGGTCTGGAAGCCTTGGGCGGAAATCTGTTTGTCCAGACCTCGTCGTCAGGCGCACCCATCGTGGCCAACCCGGCCTCGACCGGATTTGGCTCGATCTTGCAAGGCTTTATTGAGACCTCGAACGTTAATGTGGTGTCCGAGATCACCAATCTCATCAGCGCCCAGCGCGCTTATGAAATGAACTCAAAGGTGATCCAGTCCTCAGACGAAATGCTTCAGACGGTCAACCAGTTGAAATAGTGGTCTTAGCCATGAAAACCCTGTTTGTTGCCTCTCTACTTCTCCTCTTCGCCCTGCCTTGTCAGGCCGAGCCGCTGTTGCGGCCCAATGTCGTGATCGACGGCGATGTGGTAAAGTTGGGCGATATTTTCGACGGCCTGCCTGCCGCCAAAGCGGACCTTGCGATTGCCCGCGCCCCCATGCCGGGCAAGCGCGTCATCGTCGATGCCAGTTGGCTGGTCCGCGTCGCCAATTCCTACCAATTGGCCTGGCGCCCGCAAAACGCCTATGAGCAGGTGGCCATCGAAAGAAATGGCATCGTTATTCCGCAGGAACAGATTGAAAGCCGCGTGCTTGACGCGTTGAACGGCTTAGGCGTGCCGGCCAGCGCCGAAATCGACTGGGCCAATCGTGGCATTCAGGTCGTGGTCCCGGTTGGCGCCGCTCTGCGTGTCGGGATTCGTGACGTCAATTATGATGAACGCTATGGACGCTTTACCGCCACCGTCGAGGTTCCCGAGGGCTCGCCCAGTGCCACGCGCCTCCATGTCGCCGGTCGGGTCTTCAAGACCGTCGAAGTGCCGGTTCTGGCCCATTCGGTCAATCGAGGGGATGTCATCACCGCCGCGGCGCTGAGCTGGAGCAAGATCCGTGAAGTGGCCCTGCGCCGTGACATGCTGACCGACCCGCAGGCAATTATTGGCATGGCCGCCCATCAGCCCTTGCGCAGCGGCCAGGTGGTTTCGTCAAACGATATCGAACGTCAGGTTGCCGTGGCGAAAGGCGCTCTTGTAACCATGATCCTGAAACTGGGGTCGATGAGCCTGACCGCACAAGCCCGCGCCCTTGAACAAGGCAGTGTCGGCGACCGGATCCGCGTGACCAACACCAACAGCAATATGACCGTCGAAGGGAAAATCGAAGGTCTCAACCTTGTCAGCGTCACGCCCGCCGGCGATGTCGCCCTTTCGAACTGAGGAGCAAGAGCATGAAAGCCCGTTCGCTCGTCTCGCATTCCGCCATCATCATCGCTCTTGGCTTGTCGGTCTCGGGCTGCACCTTCCTCGAGCGCTTGGCCGAGGTTGGCGAGCCACCGAAAATCTCAGGCATTCAGGATCCTACCAAATCGCAGAATTATACGCCGGTCAGTTTGCCAATGCCCACGCCAACCGCACCGCAACCAGGCGCCAACTCGCTATGGCGCCCGGGGGCCCGAGCCTTCTTCAAGGATCAGCGGGCCACTGAAATCGGCGATATCTTAACCGTCCAGGTCAACATCAATGAAAGTGGTCAGTTAAAGAACCAGACCTCAACCGCGACCGCCAATTCCGAAGCGGCCAATCCCAACTTCACGATGTTCGGCATGGAAAAAAGCGTCGGCAAAGTATTGGGCGGCGCCAGCACAACGGATCTTTTCAATTTCGGCAGCACCAGCGGTCTTAGTGGCACCGGCAGCATGCAGCGCCAGGAACAGGTAACCGTGAATCTTGCCGCCGTGATCACCCAGAAACTGCCCAACGGCAATCTGGTGATTTCCGGGCGGCAGGAATTAAGGGTCAATGCCGAATTGCGGGAACTGTCGGTAAAAGGCATCATCCGACCGGAAGATATTGCCTCGAACAATACCATCAGTTCGAACCAGATCGCCGAAGCCCGTATCAGTTATGGTGGCCGTGGCACCTTGTCCGATGTGCAGACCGCCCGCTATGGTCAACAGCTGTTTGACCTTGTCGCACCGTTTTGATCAGAGTCGTAGGATTACGACCCTTTGACAGAAGGGAATCGCGGTGGAGGCGTCGGGTACAGAGATCGAGCAGCTATTGGCGCGTGCGGCCTTAAGCCACCGCGCCGGAAATCTGGCCGAAGCCGAAGCCGCCTATAATCTTGTCCTCGCCGCCGACGCGCGCCATCCTGAAGCCCTGCATAACCTTGGCGTTCTGCATATCGAATCGGGAAAACCGCGCGATGCCGTACGCTTTTTACGCCGCGCCCATCGTCGTGCCCCCGAGAATGCGCAATGCTGGATGTCTTTGGCTTATTGTCTGCTGATGGTCGGACAAAGCGATCAGGCCGAAGCCCTTCTGGAAGAAGCCAGAAGTCGGACTTTGGCTCACCCCTCTCTGGAAAATCTGGCGGCGCAGGCCAAAGCTGAACAATCGGCCCTGGCCACGGCCCGCTTGCACGCCACGCTCGATAAACACCAACATGGCAAAATCCTTGAAGCCGAAACCGGCTATCGGGCTATTTTGGCCAGCCTACCGGCCCATGCCGAAGCCCTGCATCTGCTTGGGGTCGCCCGTCATCAGCAAGGCCTGCACCCCTCCGCCAACAGACTGATCCGCAGGGCGATCGCCTTGGAAGATCAGCCAGCGCGTTACAACAATCTTGGGGAAGTCAACCGCTTGATGGGCCGACCCGAACAAGCCCGGGAATGCTATCTGCGGGCCCTGGCCTTTGATCCCGGTCATGCCGATGCCTGCAATAATCTGGGCATCGTCTTGCGTGACCGGGGCGACCCCGACGCAACCATCGGCGCCTGTGAACGCGCTTTGTCTCTTTGCCCTGACCTGACCGAGGCTCTTGAGAATCTTTGTCTTGCCGCACTGTCCGCCGGGCGCCCTGCCCAGGCGCTGGCTGCCGCCCGCCAGGCCCTCGAGCTGCGGCCCAGCGCTCTGGTCAAGGCCTTGCTGGCCCGTTGCTTAGGGGCCATGCGCTTTGCCGAGCAGGATCCTGTTTATCACGACATGATGGTTCAGGCTCTGTCCGAACCTTGGGGGCGCCCCGCCGAACTGGCCCAGGCCGGCACCAGCCTGCTCAAGCTGACACCGGAACTGGCAGGCGGAATTACCGCGGCAGCGCGGGCCTGGCCCTCGCCCCTCGCTTGGACACAATTGCTGGATAAAGCCGGCTGGCATCAGGCCAAAACCGATTCTTTGCTGCATTGTCTGTTGACCGCCACCCCTGTCGCCGACCTTGAACTCGAACGCTTTCTGACCATGATCCGGTCCGGGTTGCTGGAACAGGCCCTGGAAGACCGATTAGACGAAAGCGGGCTGCCCTTTTATTGCGCCCTGGCGCAGCAATGTTTCATCAATGAATATATATTTGCCTTATCGGCCAAAGAAGCCGAGCAAGCCGCACAATTGCGGCAAAGACTGGAACTGGCATTACAAAGCGGCCAACCCGTTTCCGCGGCAATGCTTGCCGTTGCCGCCAGCTATTTTCCACTAGGCCAAATGGCGGGCGCCGCATTTTTGCGCGAGGATAGGACAGGGTTGCAGACCCTGATCCAGCAACAGATCGACGAACCGGCGCAGGAAACCCGGCTGCGCCAGGAGATTAGGCGGCTGACCGAGATCGAAGATCTGACCTCAAAGCTGGTACAAAGCCATTACGAAGAACATCCCTACCCGCGCTGGGTCAAGGCCGCGCCGATTACCCGACCCAATACCGTCGAGGCCTTTCTCAAGGAACATTTCCCCCTTTGCGGCTTTCGTCCGCTTGCACCAAGGGATCACCTGGATATCCTCATTGCCGGCTGCGGCACCGGGCAGCATCCCATCGACACCGCGCGGCAATTTCCGCGTTCAAACCTGCTGGCCATCGACCTTAGTCTGTCCTCTTTGGCGTACGCCAAACGAAAAAGCGATGAACTGGGTCTGACCAATATCCAATATGCTCAGGCCGATATCCTTAAGCTAAACCAGATCACCGAGCGCTTTGATCTGATTGAAGCGGTGGGTTCTTTGCAATGTCTGGACGACCCTAATGCCAGCTGGCGCGATCTGCTGTCCTGTCTTCGCCCTGATGGACTGATGCGTCTTGGCTTTTACAGTGAACGGGCCCGCGCCGATATCGTTGCCGCCCGCCGCTATATTGAGGAAAACGGCTTTCCGCCCACCAGCCATGGTATCCGCCAATGTCGTCAGGCCATTCTGGCCTTGGCCGAGGGTCATCCGCTAAGAAATGTAACCCGCGGCATGGATTTCTTTTCGACCAGCACCTGCCGGGACCTTTTGTTTCATGCGCGCGAAACCCGTTCGACCCTTCCGGCCATCAAGGCTTTTATTGAAGAAAATGGCTTGGCTTTTCTGGGATTCGACATCGGCGGTCAAACCCGCCAGGATTACCGTGCACAGTTTCCGGATGATCCGGCGATGACTAATCTCGACCATTGGCACCAATTTGAAAGTGAACGCCCCTATAGCTTTGTCGGTATGTATCAGTTCTGGCTGCAAAGGATCGCCTGATGCACCCGCCATCACGGGACATCTTCATCTATCTTTATGGGGGCTTGGGCAATCAGCTGTTTCAGGCGGCCTTTGCCCTGGCGCTCGAGGAAAGGCTCAATGCCGAAGTCAAATTTATTGTCGACAGCTACAAAGACGAGGGCCCTCATGGTCTGATGCTGCCCTGCTTTCCGACCCTCCGTCCCCGCATCGTGCCGCTTAGTGACGCCCTGGGAGCGCCGATGATTAATGAAAATGCGGTCAGGCATTTTCCACCGGATCAATTGCTGACCCAGCTGTCGGGCTTGATGGAACAGAGCGGGCGCTTATTTTTTTGGGGCTTTTGGCAGAACGAAGCGTATTTTTTTGGCCTGCGCGACAAATTGCGCCCCATTTTCCAGCCCTTGGTCAAGGACGCCACTGCCGCCGAAGCTGCGGCCATTGCCGAAACCGAAACCATCGGCATTCACCTGCGCCGCAGAAATTATGGCCATATGGGTCTGGCTCGCACCGACTATTATCGTCAGGCTATCGAAGCGATCAGGAAAGAACGCGGGCCGCTGCCGGTTTTATGTTTTTCCGACGAACCAGGGTTTTGCCAGTACGTCTTTCGCGATATAGATAATCTGACCGTCAGTGGCAATTCTGACTTTACCCGTCCGTTGGACGATTTCGCGAAACTGATGGCCTGCCGCCATCATGTGATCGCTAATTCCACTTTTTCCTGGTGGCCCGCCTGGCTGGCCGAACAAAGCGACTCGATCATTTACGCACCGTCCCCTTGGGTCTTCCCCGATCCCCTGACCAATCCGGTCCCGGCCCGCTGGCGCAGCCTTAGTGATGCTGTGCAACGGCAGTGAAACCGCCAAGTCGCTAAGGCGCCAAGGCGATTTTGCGGTTCTTTCTGCCCGCCACCCCTCGATTGCCCTGACTCGGCAAATAATGCCCATTGTTCTTGGCCGGCGACCGCGTGCATACTAGGACGTTGCATAGTGTATCGGCCGACTGGTCGAAGCCAGAATGGCCAAGGAGACGGCGATGAGTGTCAATCCAACTTCGTCCTATGGATCGAGCGTTTACTCGCCTTATAGTTCCAGTTCCAGCAGCTCAGGCAGTTCGAGCAGTTCAAGCAGTTCAAGCTCCAGCAGCTCGTCAAGCCAGCAAAGCGGCTCGACCGGCGGCACTTCGGCCTTGGCCCAATATCAGGCGGATATTCAGCAGCAGCTGACAAACCAGATCAATGGTCTGACCAATCTCGACCGGACCATCGGTTCTTTCCAGAATCTGATGATCGGCGTCGCCGGCTCGGCCTATGGGGCCATTGGCAGCGGCGTGACCTCGTCGAACGGCAGTGTCGGTTATATTTCACCCACCACCTCGACCTCTTATTCCGTGGAGGTCTCGCAGCTGGCTCAGGCGCAGCAGCTTACCACCACCAATGCCGGCACCTTTGGTGCCGATGCCACCACCAAACAATTTAAGGCCGGAACCCTTTCCATTCAGTTGGGTAGTATTTCCGGCACCAATTTCACCAGCAGTGGGTCGGCTTTCACAATCAATATCGGGGACAATTCCAGCCTCAAAGATATCGTCAGTGCCATTAATGGCGCCAGCACCGGCGTGACCGCCTCGGTGGCCACAGTTGGTGGCAAAGTGCAATTGCAATTGACTGGTAACAATTCGGGCGCCGCTCAGGCCTTTGAAATCACGGGAACCGATGCCGGCGCAGCGGCGGGCGCGATCAGTCTGGCCAATCTCAGCTATTCTCCGGCGAGTGCCGGCAATTATGCCGTCCCAACGGCTACTCAGATCGCCCAGGACGCCAAATATACGGTCAATGGAACCGCCTATGCCACCCCCACTAATTTGAATGTTCCGGTGGCCAATGGCATAAATCTTAATTTAGCCAGTACCGGTAGCACTCTGGTCACCATTCCCGGCGCGCCGGATGCGGTGATCAGCGCTGCCAACAGTCTGGTCAGCACGGTCAATGGTCTGATGACCGTGGTTCAACAATATGCCAGTGGTCCGCTGGCCCCCAATCCGGCCATCACCGACCAGTTGAACAGTGATCTGACGCTGACCATGAACAATAATTACAA
>DUZC01000071.1 GCA_013349735.1 Rhodospirillaceae bacterium | reverse complement strand
GCGATTAGGCCGCCAGCTTTTAGCAATCGACGCGCATCCGGCGCCAGGGCCCGATAGCAGGACAGGCCGTCGCCCCCCCCGGCCAGGGCCGCTCTGGGGTCAAAATAGGCCACTTCTGGTTCCAAGGTCTCGATTTCCGCGTCCGGAATATAAGGAGGATTGGCGCTGATGACATCGAACGCACCGGTAAGCGCCGTCCCCCAATCACCACAGACAAACCGCGCGCGGGGCCCAAGCCCCAGCATTTCCGCATTTTTTGCCGCCATTTGCGCCGCCTCAGGGCTGAGATCAACCCCCAGCCCACAGGCCCCGGGCAATTCGCTCAGCAGAGCCAACAGAATGCAGCCACTCCCGGTTCCCAGGTCAAGCAGGGACGGTGTCGTCTGACCCGTTTTGGCACAATGCGCCAACACGGCATCGACAAGGGTTTCTGTATCCGGGCGGGGGTCAAGCGTTGCGGCAGACAGTTTAAAGGGAAGGCTCCAGAACTCGCGGTGACCAACAATACGGGAAACCGGTTCTCGTCGCTCGCGCCGTTCGACCAGGCCCCAGATTCGGGCCTCCTCTTCTGCATTGAGCCGATGTTCGGGATGGCAAAAGACCCAGCCCGCCTCGACAGAAAGTCCGTGAGCCAGCAAAAGACGGGCGTCCAGCCGGGGCTGCGCCACCGACGCACGGCGCAAGCGCTCGGTGACCTGAGCCAGCAACGCGTCGCAGCGCTTCATTCCAAATCGGCCAGACGCAGAGCCTGATCCGCTGCAATCAAGGCTTCCACCACCTCATTCAGAGCTTCGCCTTCCATAACCTTGTCGATCTTATAAAGCGTCAGATTGATGCGATGATCCGTGACCCGGCCCTGAGGGAAATTATAGGTGCGGATGCGTTCCGACCGGTCCCCCGAGCCAACCTGGCTTTTGCGGTTCGCCGCGCGCTCCGCATCCTTCATCTGTCGCTCACGCTCATAGATGCGGGCACGAAGAATCTTCATCGCCTTGGCTTTATTCTTATGCTGGCTCTTTTCATCCTGGCATTGGACGACGATGTTGGTGGGCAAATGGACAATCCGTACGGCGGAATCCGTCGTATTGACACTTTGCCCGCCTGACCCCTGCGAGCGGAAAACATCGATCCGCAAATCTTTGTCATCAATGGCGATATCCACCTCTTCCGCTTCCGGCAGAACCGCCACCGTTGCCGCCGAGGTATGAATACGACCCTGGGCTTCGGTAACTGGGACCCGCTGCACCCGATGCACCCCGGATTCGAATTTAAGCCTGGCAAAGACGCCGCGCCCGGTGATCGCCCCCACAGCTTCCTTGCAGCCGCCAAGGCCCGTATCGTTGAAGTCGAGGGTCTCAAACCGCCAACCTTGCAAAGCGGCATAGCGCTCATACATGCGAAAAAGCTGCGCGGCGAACAATGCGGCCTCGTCGCCTCCCGTCCCGGCTCGGACCTCGAGGATGGCATTCTTGGCATCCGCTTCGTCCTTGGGCAACAGCAGCAGCTGAACCTCGCGTTCCAACAGCGGCAGGCGTTCCTTTAAGACGTAATATTCCTCGAGCGCCAAGGCGCGCATATCAGACTCGGCCGACGGATCGTCCTTCATTAAGGACGCTTCGTCCATTTCGGCCAGCAATTGACGCAGCGATTTGATCCCGCTAACCACCGGATCAAGCTCAGACATTTCCTTGGACATCCGCACGATATCCTGAGGATCAGGACTGCCGCCTGCGCCGGCCAGCATGGCCGACAACTCGGCATGACGGGCAAGAACGCGATCAAAGGTCAAATCAAGTTTCATGCTGGGCAACAAGGCTCCTCACGACAAACGGAACAGTCGACGCAACAGCGCCTCGGCACCTTCCCAGCCTGCATCGCCGCCCCCGGCAGCCATATCCTTCATCTCTTCACTGGGATCGTGGAGCAATCGATTGACCAGCAGGCGGGTTGCCCGTTCGGCGTCGAGACCAGATTCGGCCAATACCTGTTCGCGAACCGCATCGAAATGTCCGCGTAAGGCCACGATCGCCGGAACAGCCACCCGGGCCGCACGTCCCTTAACAAAAGTCTCGACTTCACTATCGATGATAAAAAATGCTTCGCGCGCCGCGACCTCACGGGTCGCGCGCCCTTCCATGGCCACCCGTTCCAGATCATTCAAATCATAGAGATAGGCACCATCGACACGATTTACCGCCGGATCGATGTCACCGGGGATCCCGGTATCGACCAGAAAAATCGGCTTGCGGCGCCGACGGCGCAAGGCCGCCTGCAAATGATCGCTGCCTAAAACTTGCTGACGGCTGCTGACCGATGTCAGAACGATGTCGGCCTCGGCCAACAAGTTCGGCAAATCCTCAAAGGCGGCAACATGGCAATTTAAGCTGACCGCCAAGGCTTCCGCACGGCTGTGACGCGGCGCGGTTACAACCAGGCGGCGCAGACCATTGGCCAACAGGGCTTCGGCGACCAGTTCGCCCATATCGCCGGCGCCGACCAACAGGGCCTCACATTGACTAAGCTCGCCATGCAGATCGCGTGCAAACTGAACGGCTGCCGAGGCGATCGAGACCGGCCGTTCGGCAATAGCGGTTTCCGACCGCACCCGTTTGGCAACACCATAGCTGGCAGAGAGCAAGGTCTCCAGTTCGGCACCGCAAAGACCAGCATCACGGGCCATCCGATGGCAGGCTTTGATCTGGCCCAACACATGCGGTTCACCAATGACCAAACTATCAAGCGAAGCCGTCACCGCAAAACAATGCCGGATCGCTGCCTTGTCCGTCAGAGTGTAAAATTGGCTGCCCAGCGCCTCGGGGGCAAGTTTGGCCCGCTGGGCAAAGGCGCCAAGACAGATCGTCTCGGCCACACCAACATCGTCATGAAAGGCAAGAATCTCAACCCGGTCACAAGTGGAAATCGCCAGGGCCTGAGAGAGTCCTTGCTGGCGCAGGGTTTCAAGAAAACCTGCTTGCGACGCATCATCGACAAAAATGGCGTCGCGCAGGGCGAGCGAACTGGATCGATGATTGGCGCCGACGACGATCGGCCGCAATTCAAGCATTTTTTGCTACCGGAACTGGGCCAGATGGGCTTCAAGGGCGTCCAATGGGATCTCTTGCTGAGAACCTGCATCGAGATCACGGATGGCCACCGCTTGCCTTGCCCATTCGTCATCACCAAGAATAATCGCGGCCCTGGCATTGACGCGATTGGCGCGCATCAAGCGCTTTTTCAAATTGCCGGAAAACCCCTGATCAACAGAAAATCCGGCGCGCCGTAACCGCTCGGTCAGACTTAACGCGGCCAGCGGTTGGTTCATCGGAATAACCACAAAGGGTCGTTCTGCCGGCACCGGTCCGGCAAATAGCATCGATAGCCGCTCGACACCCGCCGCCCAACCGATCCCAGCTGTCGATGGACCTCCCATCTGGCCAATCAATCCATCATACCGCCCGCCGGCCAACACCGTTCCTTGCGCGCCGAGGGCTGTGGTCGTGAACTCAAAGGCCGTATGGTCGTAATAATCGAGGCCGCGCACCAATCGAGGACTGAGCTGATACGCGATTTTCAGCGCCTTAAGGCCGGCCTGAACCGAGTCAAAGAAGTGCCGCGATCGGTCATTAAGATAATCCGCCAGAAGCGGCGCCTCGGCGACAACGGCACGATCGCCTTCATCTTTGGAATCGAGAATGCGCAGCGGATTCCGTCCCAACCGTTCCAGACTGTCTTCGGACAGATGGGCACGGTGTACCGTAAAATAATCGACCAAGGCCCGGCGATAGTCCTGCCGACTTTCTCCGTCCCCAAGCGTATTGAGCTCCAGCGTCACCTTGTCTTTTAGCCCCAGAGCATCGAGAATATGGGCCGCCAGCGCCAGCACTTCGACATCGGCTTCGGGCCCTTCGACGCCCAGAAGCTCAACGCCAATCTGATGGAACTGCCGCAATCGGCCCTTTTGCGGCCGCTCATGGCGAAACATCGGACCCCGATAGAAGAGTTTCAGGGGAAGTTGTTGCGCCAACCCCCCCGAAATAAAAGCCCGCGCGACGGCGGCCGTTCCCTCGGGTCTTAAGGTGATGCTGTCACCCGAGCGGTCGGTAAAACTGTACATTTCCTTGGTCACAACATCCGACATTTCCCCCAGCGTCCGGGAGAACACTTCGGTGAACTCGAAAATTGGCGTAACAATTTCACCAAAGCCATAGCGGCCGGCAATGTCGAAGGCGATTTCCTCGACCCGCCGATGGCGCCGGGCATCCTCGGGCAGAAGATCATGGGTCCCGCGAACCGGCTGCAGCTGGGCCAATGGATTTCAGCCCTTACTTGCCGGGGGAACCGTGCCAAGCCTGGCCTGTTCCAGTTCCGCGGCCTTTTTTTCGACCAAGGCCACGATGTGATCGACGATCTGGGCATCTTCGACCCGGTGGTCCGGGTCGCCGGCCACATAAACCATATGATTGCCGCCACCGCCGCCCGTCAGACCGAGATCGGTTTCCCGGGCCTCGCCGGGGCCGTTAACCACGCAGCCGATAATCGAGAGAGTCAAAGGCGTCGTGATGTGGCTTAACCTCAATTCCAATTGTTCAACCGTTTTGACCACGTCGAAACCCTGACGGGCACAGGACGGGCAGGAGACGATTCTTACCCCGCGATGGCGCAACCCCAAAGATTTTAGAATTTCAAAACCGACTTTTACTTCCTCGACCGGATCGGCGGACAGGGAAACGCGAATGGTGTCGCCGATGCCGGCCCAGAGCAAATTACCAATCCCTATTGCCGATTTGACCGTGCCACCCCGCAAGCCGCCTGCCTCGGTAATGCCAAGATGCAAGGGATAGTCGCAGGCATCGGCAAGAGCCTGATAGGCCGCCACCGCCAAAAAGACATCAGAGGCTTTAACACTGATTTTAAAGTCAAAGAAATCAGCATCCTCAAGCATACGGGCGTGGTTCAATCCGCTTTCCACCATCGCCTCAGGACAAGGCTCGCCATAGCGCTCCAGCAGCTCTTTTTCCAGACTTCCCGCATTCACGCCAATCCGCATGGAACAACCATGGTCTTTAGCGGCGCGAACAACTTCTTTTACGCGCGCGGCCGAACCGATATTGCCGGGATTAATCCTGAGGCAGGCCGCCCCAGCCTTAGCGGCTTCGATGGCCCGCCGGTAGTGGAAGTGGATATCGGCAACGATGGGAACCTGGACCTGCCGTACAATATCGGCAAGCGCCCGGGTGGACTCTTCATCGGGACAGGACACGCGGACGATATCGGCGCCGGCCTCTTCAAGCCTGCGGATCTGTGCCACCGTCGCCGCGACATCGGTGGTCAGGGTGTTGGTCATGGACTGGACCGAGATGGGGGCGTCGCCACCGACCGGCACGGTACCAACCATGACCTGACGGCTGATCCGACGACGAATGTCACGATAGGGCCTAACGCTCATTTCCAGCTCTTTAATGGAGAGATCGGGGTTGGCTTTATAGCGCAAATCCACACGAGGATCTATTACTCCGCCGGACGGCCAGGCGGCGGGGCCGCCGCCGCCGGTACGTCCGTCGTCGGAACGCCCTCACCCGGACGCAGGGAATCCAGGGCAATATCGTGACGAACCACGCCATACCGGCCGAGCGCCCCAGCGGCTCGGCCATCGATCACCATATTGATAGCGCCGGCATTACCCACCGTCAGCATCAACCCCGTGCCAGAGGGAACCGCATAGGTTTCGCCCCTGTGAAGCAGGCGGGAATGGACGACCTGACCAGCGGCGTCACGAATTTCCACCCAGCAGGTCTCACTGGCCCGCAGCATGACCCGACCGGAAGAAACCGGCTTGGTCTCGGCGGTCGGTTTGGTCTCGGTTGTCGGCTTTGCCTCTGCCGCCGGCTTGGTCTCGGGAGCCGGCTTGGTCTCGGGAGCCGGTTTGGTCTCGGCTGTCGGCTTTGCCTCTGCCGCCGGCTTGGCTTCGGGGATTGGTTTCGTCTCGGTGCCAGGACTGGCTTCGACAGCGGGCTTGGCCTCTTTGGCCTTACTGGCTTTCGTCGCCTTGGCCTCCTTGCCGGCTTTTCGCTCGGCGGTCGACGGCGCCTTGACCTCAGGCGCTGCCGCCACCTCTTGAACCGGTGCCGGGGAAGGCGCAGAGGCCGTGCCATTGCCCGCGGGCTCTTCTTCCGCCGGAGGAACCACTTCTTCATGCTCTGGACCCGGCGGGGCCGCTGGCGGGGCACTGGCCGTTTGTTCTGCCGTCCCAGAGGCCGGTGGCTGCACAACAGCAACAGGGGATCCGTCTCCTGATTTCGCCGTCTCAAGGGCTGGAACCATTACCACCTCGCCCCCGCTTCCCCCAACCGGCTTGTGGATTAAGGCGGCCAAGCGCTCAGGCAGAGGCGGAACGGCCTCGGTCGTCGCCACATGCCGCGCCGAATACCAGTACCAAGCCCCGTAAGCCACCAAGGCCGCCAAAATAGCAAAGCCTAGCAAACCACCATTGGGCATGCTGCCCTCGGACACCGCCGACGGGAAGGACAACTGGGAGCGTCCATCATATTCATTATTTTCCTGCTTGAACCGGCGAAGAATTTCTTTGGAATCAAGCCCAAGAAACTCGGCATAACCACGAACAAACCCCGCCGCATAGGTGGCACCGGGCAGGTCATGAAAGCGCCCCTCTTCGATGGCCTGCAGATAAGGCTGGCGGATCCGAAGAGAAACCGCGACCGACGCTAAATCATGACCAAGACTGATCCGGGTATCACGCAGAAGAAGGCTGACCCCCCCAGTTGGCGTCGCGGGCTGAGAACCTTCGGGAACCTGCATATCTGATGACACCTTGGAATGCCCCTTCACCGTTTTTTCGCCTGCCGCAGCACGGGTCCTTACTTAGCAAGAAAGCGTTCCCCAGTGCAAGCCGGCCCGCCGCTATCGGCCTAAATAAGCACACCATGGTCCAAAGCGAAGGCGCGCAGATATTCCCGTAAGGAATGGTCGGGCAGCGCATAAAGACCAGACATATAATCTTCCAAGGCCGGCAGGAACACACTGCGAACCATGGCCTTTACCGGCCCGATGGACGGCGCGGACATCGACAGGCTGCGAACGCCAACCCCTAAAAGAGCCATGGCCTCTAGCGGGCGCCCCGCCATTTCACCGCAGACGGACAATGGAATACCGGCCTTGCGGCAGTCATAGGCAACCCGGCGCAAAAAATTCAACATAGCCGGAGACAGAACATCATAACGCTCTGAAATCCTTGGATTGCCGCGATCAATCGCAAATAAAAACTGCGTCAGATCATTGCTGCCGATGGACACGAAATCCACCCGCTTCAACAGGGCTGGCAATTGCCAGGCCAGGGCAGGCACCTCCAACATGGTACCAATGCGCAAACGTTCAGGACCTTTGCCCTCGCGATCCTGCAGACGCTTTAATTCCATCTCCAGAATGGCCTTGGCACGATCAAATTCATGCACCTCGGAAATCATCGGGAACATAATATGAAGTTCGCGGTCGACACCGGCCCGGATCAAAGCACGCAATTGGCTGCGAAGCAAAGCCGGCCGATCTAGAGTAATCCGGATAGAGCGCCAGCCCATCGCCGGATTGTCTTCCTGACTGCTTTCCCAATAGGGCAACAATTTGTCAGACCCCACATCCAGGGTCCGAAAGACCACCGGCTTGCCATCGGCAAGGTCGAGAATCCGCGAATAAAGAGCGGTCTGCACCGTCACATCCGGCAACTGAGCGCGCGACATGAAGGGCATTTCCGTGCGGTAAAGGCCGATCCCATCCGCCCCGGTCACTTCAAGCTGAGGCAAGTCAGCCATCAATCCGGCATTCAACATCAGCCGGACCGACTGACCACAGCGGGTCACCGCCGGAAGGTCCCGCATCGCCACATAATCAGCCAATCTGGCCGCTCTGACCTTTTGACTATCCGCAAAAGTGTCAATAATGTCATCAGAGGGGCGAACAAAAATCTGGCCATTGTCGCCGTCCACGATGATCGGATCCAAAGAGCCGATCCTCTGCAAGGCATCCTTAACCCTGCCGACCATTGGAATATCCAAAGCCCGGGCCAGGATCGCCACATGCATGGTGGGCGACCCTTCCTCGAGAACCAGACCCCGCAAGCGGCGCCGGTCATAGTCCAACAGTTCAGTGGGACCAAGGCTACGGCAAACCAGGACCACATTATCAGGCAGATCCGTGCTGGCCGCCGTACTGCGCGTGACATCGCCCCTTACCAGATGCTGCATCAGACGATTGGCAATATCCTCGAGATCATGGAGCCTCTCGCGAAGATAAGGGTCGCTGACCTGGGACATGCGTACGCGGGTATCTTCATGAACTTTCTGGACCGCCGCCTCTGCGGTCAGACCTGACTGAATCGCTTCCGTGATGCGGGCCGTCCATCCGGCATCCTCGGCGAACATCCGATAGGTTTCTAAAACGTCGCGATGTTCGCCACCAAAGGCCAGATCATGAGCCTCAAACATCTCGTCCAAGGAACGCCGCATCTGCCCCAGAGCATCGCGCAGCCGTTCCATTTCAATCTGAGGGTCTTCCGCCACCAGTTTCTGCACGACAATCTGCGGCTCATGCATCACGGCAACGCCGATGGCGATGCCCCCGGTCAGCCTTACCCCTTCCAAACGGACCGGCAAAATGGCATTGCCATCAACCGGAGCCAGTTCATCCCGACTGATCAGGTCACCGGTTGACACCAGCTCGGCCAGGACCATGGCCACCGTTTCAAGCGTTTCGATCTCTTCTTCGGTATAATGCCGCTGGCTCTTGTTCTGAACGACAACGACGCCGATGACCCGGCCACCGCGAATAATCGGCACGCCAACCAGAGAATGGAAGATCTCTTCGCCGGTTTCCGGCCGATAAGCGAAATTGGGGTGGCTTTGCGCATCGGCCAGCGCCAAAGGTCTGGCATGGGCGGCGATATCACCCAC
>DUZC01000070.1 GCA_013349735.1 Rhodospirillaceae bacterium | reverse complement strand
CCCAAACAGGCGGTCAGCGTGGCCAATGACCTTGCCTCGAAGAAGGTGGCTTTGATTGCCGGCCATTACTGCTCGGGCTCGTCCATTCCTGCCTCTGACGTCTATGCCGAATCCAATATCGTCCAGATTTCACCGGCCTCGACCAATCCGAAATTCACCGATCGCGGCTTGCCCAATGTTTTCAGGGTTTGCGGTCGGGACGATGCGCAGGGTCCAACTGCCGCGAAATATGTAACCGAGCATTTCAAGGGTAAAAAGGTCGCCGTCGTTCATGATAAGTCAGCCTATGGCAAAGGTCTGGCCGATGAGTTCCAAAAGACTCTGAATGCCAGCGGCGTCAAAGATGTCCTGTATGAAGCGATTACCGCAGGTGAAAAGGACTATTCCCCGCTTGTTTCCAAACTTAAAGAGGCCAAGGCTGATGTGGTCTATTTCGGTGGCTACAAAACGGAAGGTGGCCTGATTGTTCGGCAAATGCATGAACAAGGCCTTCATGCCACCTTGATTGGCGGGGACGCCCTGGTCACCGAAGAATTCTGGGCGATAACCGGAGCCGCAGGCGAAGGCACGATGATGACCTTCGGCCCCGACCCACGGCTTGACCCGGCCAATGCCGGTCTGGTGGAATCCTTCCGGGCCCAAAAATACGAGCCGGAAGCCTATACTTTATACACTTATGCAGCCATCCAGGCCTGGGCACAGGCCGCAGCAAAAGCCGGCAGCGTTGACGCCGCCAAGGTCGAGGCCTCGCTGAAAGCGAACCAGTTTGATACCGTTCTTGGTAAAATCGGGTTCGATGCCAAGGGCGACATCACCGCTCCCGGCTATGTCTTCTATGTCTGGAAGAACGGGGCCTATTCTTACGCCAAATAATGCCGGTAAAACAGCTATAGGTCGCCGGACAGTTCGGTTCCGGCGACCTTAATATTTCTTACCGTTCGGCTCCCAGCCCTGTTTCCGAACGAATCAGTTGAGCCTCAAAGGCTGCGCGTTCCTGCTCTGCCACGGCACTGTCGTCGGTAACCGACGCGAGCCAGGCCAAAAGGAAGACCAGAGGCAGAACAAAGAGTGTTGGATAATCAAAGGGGAACAATGCCGGACCGAGACCCAATACATCCGTCCAGACCGTCGGCCCCAAAATCAGCAACCCCACCGACCCCAAAATCCCCGCATAACCACCGATCAGTGCGCCTCGGGTCGACAGACCTCGCCAGAACAAGGCCAACGCCAAGATTGGGAAGTTGCTGCAAGCCGCAATGGAAAAGGTTACCGCAACAATATAGGCAACATTCTGATGTTGGAAAACCAAAGCCAGAACGACGGAGAGCCCACCCAAAGCCACCGAGGCCAGTTTCGATGCCTTGACTTCTTCCTCTTCGGTGGCCTGTCCATTTTTGAAAACATTGACATAAAGATCATGGGCAATAGCCGATGCCCCCGCCAAGGTCAGACCCGAGACCACTGCCAAAATAGTGGCAAAGGCAACCGCCGCAATAAAGCCAAAGAACAAATCGCCACCCAGCGCATCTGCCAGATATAACGCCGGCATATTATTCCCGCCCTTTAGCGCCAGCCCGCCTGCCATGTCAGCAAGATAGGCCGGATTGACCGCCACCATCGCTATGGCGCCAAAGCCGATAATGAAGGTCAACAGATAAAAATATCCGATAAAGCATGTGCTATAGAGCACCGATTTGCGCGCAGCCTTGGCATCGGTAACGGTGAAAAAGCGCATCAGGATATGGGGTAAACCGATTGTCCCGAACATCAGCGTTATGCCCAGCGAAACGGCATCAAGCGGATGGGCCTGACTGCCAAAAGGCTCGACCGAGGTCATGATCGCCTGATGTTGGGGATGGATGGCGATGGCTTCTGCAAACAGGCGCTCAAGGCTGAATCCTGAATGAATCAACACCGCCAAGGCCATGGCGCTGGCGCCGAAAAGCAGCAACACCGCCTTTACGATCTGCACCCAGGTGGTGGCTCGCATCCCGCCAAAGGTCACATAGGTGGTGATCAGGCCCCCCACCAGCACGACCGCCTGCCAGTAAGTCAGCTGGGGCAGCAAGCTGTTCAATAATTGCCCGGCACCGACCGCCTGCGCGATCAGATACCAAAGGATCACCATCAAAGAGCCAATGGCCGCCATAGCCCTGACAGGGCCAGGCTGCAAACGGTAAGAAATCACGTCAACATAGGTGAACTTACCAAGATTTCTGAGACGCTCGGCAAACAGAAACAACATCACCGGCCAACCCGCCAGCCAGCCCACCGAATAAATCAGGCCGTAAAATCCGTTGGTATAAACCAACGCGACAATCCCCAAAAAGGAAGCCGCTGACATGTAATCGCCGGCAATCGCCAGACCATTCTGCAAGCCCGTAATTCCCCGCCCGGCCGTGTAAAAATCACTGGCCGTTTTCGTCCGTCGTGCCGCCCAGAAGGTTATCGCCAGGGTCAGAGCAACAAACATTAGAAACATAAGAATAGCCGGCCAGTTAACCGGCGGGTCGGTCCGGTCCGGCAATTGATCCGCCAGTGCCGAGGACATCTCTGCCGCAAAGGCTGACGGCGCCAAGATCGTACTGGCGCCCGAAATAAGAGCGGTTAAGAGTGCTTTACAAAAATTCATTTGCGAACAGCCCGCAAAACTTGCTGTGTAAGGGAATCAAACTCGGTATTTGCTTGATAAACATAAAGACCAGTCAACAAACAAGAAAACACAATAACCAAAAGACCAAGCAGCATGCCCAGTGGAATAACACTCCCTCCGCTTAAGGGCTGCGCGATATAGCCCGAAGCAAATGCGACCAGGACAATAAACCCGAAATATATAATAAAAACCAGCAAGGAGAGCCGCCAGGCCCAACGATTTCGCTGGCTAACTAATTCCCTGAATTTTGGATTATCCCTAATCTCTTCGTTCATGGCATTTTGAGACATCGGGCTCTCCTGATCTCCGATTATTGATTACCTTCCTACTTTCCATACCAGAGGACAAGTATCGCCGTATAGCAAGACTCCAGATCAGGCCACGCACGGGATAAGGCTAACCGAAGAAAAATGCCGGAATTCAAAGATCATGACACTCATTGACGACGAACATTTGGCGGCTTTGCGCCAGGCCTTAAAACCAGACGCCCTGCGCGATCTGCTGAACGTCGCCTGTCTTTCCATCGACGAGTCCTTTGCAGCGCTCGAGACCTGTTACCAGCAAGCGGATGTCCCGGCCCTAGCCCAGGCCGCCCATCGCCTGGCCGGCGTCGCCGCCAATTTTGCCGCGATCGCCCTGGCCGAGGCTGCCCGCGAGATTGAGCGCAGCCACGCGCCTAGGGTTGGCGCGGCCGCTATCGACCAACTGCGCAGCCTGGCAAAAAGCAGCATCCAGGCCTTAAAATTGGCAGCCCAGGAAGATCCTGTTAAAGCGCAACATCCGGGGCAATAGTTGCGGGAGTCGCGTCCGCTTTCTGCATATCCCGTTCGATATAACGCAAGACCAGGTCAACCGACTCGTCAATGCTGAGTTGCGCCGTGTCCACCACCAGCTCTGGTTGAACGGGGGCTTCATAGGGCGCGCTGACACCCGTAAATTGGGCGATGCCACCTTGTTGGGCTTTTGCGTAAAGTCCTTTGGGATCCCGCTTAAGGCATTCCTCAAGCGAGGCTTTGATATAGACTTCGTGGAACAGAGCCGGCGCAATGGAACGGGCGCGGTCGCGATCCGACTGGTAGGGAGAAATAAAGGCCGTAATGACAATCATGCCGGCTTGGGCAAATAAATGAGCGACTTCGCCGACCCGGCGAATATTCTCCGCGCGATCTTCCGCGGAAAAGCCCAAATCGGCACATAGACCACGCCTTAAATTGTCGCCGTCCAGCACAAAGACCTGATATCCCTTATGAAAGAGCCGACGCTCCAACTCCATGGAAATAGTGGATTTTCCGGCGCCGGACAAACCGGTAAGCCACAACACGCCGCCACGATGACGGTTGCTGCGCCAGCGGTCTTCAAGCGTAATCTGATGCGCCACCGGGGATAAATCGTCATTGGCCTGATGGGCAGCACAATTGCGGGCTGCCAATCCATCAAGCGAAATTACGCCACCGCCGACGATATCGTAATTATCCACCAACACGAATCGGCCCGTCCGCGGATTGTCGACAAACGCATCCAAAGCCACCTTACTGCGGGCGCGCAGCAGCACTTCCGCTACCGCATTGCGCTCAACCACAACCCCGTCCGCCGTGGCCAGATCACTGACATCAATGATCCGCTCGATTTTTTCAACGGTCACAATATGTTCGGCGGTTGCCAGCTTCAGTTTGTAACGCTGCCCCTGCTGCATGGGAACGCGCCCCAACCAGAACAGGCGGGCCCGAAAACACTCGGTCCCGATCGGAGCGGCGTCTTCAAGACTGGCAATCTGCCCCCGTTCGATAAAGATTTGTTCGTCGAGTGTTATGCCGATCGATTGTCCGGCCACGGCCACAATGGTGGGTGCCGGGCGGTTCCAGGCTTCGATCGACGAAACTCTGGCCGTCTTGCCCGAAGGCGAAAACAAAAGCCGATCGCCAACCTTAAGCCGGCCACTTTCAATCCGACCGGCAATAATCCGCCGATGATCAAATTTGAAAACATCCTGTACGGGAAAGCGCAACGGCAATTCAAACGCCGAGGCCTGCGGCTTAAAGCCATCAAGGGTTTCAATCACCGTTGGGCCTTGATACCAAGGCATATTGGCCGAGGGCACCAGTAAATTATCGCCATCGCGGGCGGCGACGGGAATAATCTGGGTCGGGGTCACCCCGATACTGAGCAAATAGGCCCGAATCTGCGCGCAGACTTCGCCAAACCGACTTTCTGAATAATCCACCGCGTCCATTTTGTTGACCACGACGGCCAATTGCCGCAGGCCCAACAGATGCAAAAGATAGCCATGACGCCGCGACTGTTCCTGCACGCCGTCCAAGGCGTCAATCACCAGCACAGCCGCATCGGCGCTGGCGGCCCCGGTAATCATGTTTTTCAGAAATTCCTTATGTCCCGGTGCATCAATGATGACATAGGGGCGCAGCGCGCTGCGAAAGGGAATATGCGCCGTGTCGATGGTAATGCCCTGGTCGCGTTCGGCCTGCAAGGCATCCATGACAAAGGCCCACTCAAAGGGCATACCGCGCCGGTCACAGACTTCGCGCAAGGTCTCGACTTTACCGTCCGGCAAGGAATTGGTTTCATGCAACATCCGACCAACCAGGGTCGACTTGCCATGATCGACATGGCCGACGATAACGATTTTTAACGCGGTATCACTTGTCATTTTACATATAACCCTGCGAGCGCAGACGCTCAAAAGCGTCCTCTGATTCCTTGTCCTGGGCCCGGCCCGACCGTTCTGAAACACGGGTGGTTTTTAATTCCTCGATGATCTCGGCCACGGTTGCGGCCTGGCTGTCGACCATTCCGGTGCAAGGCGCACAACCGAGCGAGCGGTAGCGGCGCCCATTTTTGGCAAAATAAAGATCAACCAGCGGAATATTTTCCCGCTCGACATAGCGCCAGACGTCCAATTCGCTCCAATGCAACAAGGGATGGATGCGCAGATGGGTTCCCGGTGCAAAGTCGGTTTTAAACTGGTCCCAGAACTCTGGTGGCTGATCCTTGAAATCCCACTCCGCAGCCTGGTTGCGGGGGCTGAACACGCGCTCCTTGGAACGGGTTCCCTCTTCATCCCGGCGGATGCCGACAATGACCCCCGTAAAACCATTTTCCTTGATGATTTCCTTTAAGGGCTCGGTCTTCAGCGCCGAGCAGCAGGTTACGCGCCCCAATCCGGGGTTCATGCCATCTGCCAGCGCCTTATGGTTTCCACCAACGATCAGGGGCAGATTCCACTCTTTGGCAAAGCGATCCCGAAATTCGATCATTTCCGGAATTTTGTAATGCGTGTCGACATGCACCACGGGAAAAGGGACATGGCCGAAAAAGGCCTTTCGGACCAACCAAAGCAACACATTGGAGTCTTTGCCGATCGACCAAAGAATGGCGATCTTATCGATCCGGTTAAATGCTTCACGAATAATGAAAATGCTTTGATTTTCTAAAGCGTCGAGATCACTGCTCATCCTGATTTCTTCATGTTATGAATTCCACATTCCGTTTTGGCCGCCCCCGCCCAACGTCCGGCGCGCACCGGTTCGCCCGGCAATGTCGGACGCGAACAAGGCCAACAACCGATGGACCGATATCCCTGAGCCACCAGAGGATGACGCGGCAAGCTTCGCTCAACAAAAGCAGCTTCGATATCCGCTTCCCGCCAGCGCGCCAATGGACTGACCTTGATCAGCCCCTCCGGCCCCTCTTCGATGGTTTCAATCTTTTCGCGCGCGCCGCCATGAAATTGTTTGCGCCCATCAAGCAAAACCTTAAAGGCGTGAACGACACGGGCCAAGGGCAGAACCTTCCGCAAATGGCAGCATTGATCGACATCACGGCGCCACAACTCATCAGCCGTTTTCAGATCCTCTGCGGCCGGCCGAATGACGCGCAGATTGCGCAATCCCAGGCTTTGCGTCAACTGTTGCTGATAGCTCAGCGTTTCGTCAAACAAGGCCTCGGTATCAAAAAACAGCACCGGCAGGTCGGGGTCGATTTGCGCTACCAAATCCAGCAGCACGGCCGCTTCCGCGCCAAAAGAACTGGTGACCGCCACTTTGCCGGGAAACTCGGCACAGATAGCCCTCACCAATTCTTTGCCATCCAAGGAACCAAAGGCCTGACGTAAAGCCTCGAAGGTCATTCCGCGGCGTCCTTGCCACCAGTATCCGGATCGATAACGGCCCGCACGGTATCAAGAAACACCGCCACCGCTTCCCGATAGGGGGCGACGCGGCCGTTGGACAGGGCTGCCGTTTTTTCCGCGGAAAGATGATCCAGAGCCGCCAGAGCCCGGGGCTGGGCAACCTCATGCACTCTGGCCAGTATGATCGCCGCGCTTTCCTCATCCTTGGTAAACTGCCCGGCATGATGCAACAGCCGCCGTGCCGCAAAAACCACCGCTTCCTCGGCCGATTGCAGCGCGGGTTCCCAGCGCTTTACGGCCAGATTGCGATCAAAACGGATCAGCGCATCATCGGCAAGATCGGCCAAAAGATCATCAGAGGCAAAGGGTGCGGCACATTCCCCACGCAAGGTCGGGGCGCCCTTGAAGCTTTCGCTATCCCCCCAGTCGAGAAAAGAATCGGCACCCGAGGTTTCATCCAGATTGGCCAATAAATTATTGATACCATCCTTACCCAACCGCTCGGCCCAAAGCCGAACCGTTTCGTCCTTTTGCTTGCCTTCCGCATAGCCTTGCCGCAGCAAACGCAAGGCTCTCGGTGCCAGGCGCGCCGGAATTATCGGCCCTCCGATCCCCGCCATTTCGGCTTGAGCGCCGAACCGGGCCTCGCCACCGATATGGATCTGGTAATGTGGCGCCGGCTTCCCGTCTATTTTCTTGGCCAGGCCATGAAAACCAAAATCACCGATATGATGTTGACCACAAGAGTTCTGACATCCGGAAATACGAACGGCAATGCCGCCGGACGAGGGATCATTTTTGCTGTCTTCCCATACCGTGCGGGCCAGACCGGGCGAATTGGTAATCCCAATCCGGCAGGTTGTCGTGCCCGGACAGGAAACGATATCGGTGCTTTGGGCAGCGCTGACCGGCACATCGATGTCAATCGCTTTTAGACGGCTGACCACGGTCTCTAAATGCTCAGCGGCAATATCGGGCAACAACAGGTTCTGGTCTCGGGTCAGGCGCAGTTCCTTCATCCCCGCCGCTTTGGCAATTTCAACCAATTCATCCAATTGCGCCGCCGAGAGATTACCCAGAACCGGATTGGCAACGATGGCAAAGCGACCATCATGCTGCGGAACCACGCCTAGGGGCGTGCGCTCAACCTTTGCCGTGGCATCCGGCCGCCGCCAGGCCAAAGGCTGCCAGGGGCGTTGCGGCAAGCCCCGCAACCGCTCAAATTCCTCGGTGAAGAGTTGACGGAATTTGTCATCGCCGAAGCGCTTGACGACATATTTAATGCGGGCGGTGTTCCGATTGATGCGATCCGAATAACGCTGATGTAACCGTGCCATAGCCTCGAGCGCCGTCGCCAATTCTTCCTCGGGAATGAAATCAAGCACCTTCAAGGCTGGCTTCGGCATGCTGCCGAGACCACCCCCCACCAGAACCGCAAAACCTTGACGCCCCTCTTTCTCAACCGCGATGAAACCGAGATCATGCAGGGTGGTACCGGCGCAATCCGTGGCACAGCCGGAAATGGCAATCTTGGCCTTGCGCGGCATATGCTGCACCAAGGGCTGCCGCAACCAGCTGCGCGCCAGACGATCCGCCACCAAACCGGCATCCACATGCTCCCGCGGACAATTGCCCGCCAAGGCGCAAGAGGTGATATTGCGGAAGGTGTTGCCACAGGCCTCGCGGGTGGTCATGCCGTGCGCATACAGGAATCCAAGGGCTTCCGCACTTTGCGCCAAGGGAACAAAATATAGCTGAAAATCCTGGCGGGTCGTGATATGCGCGTCGCCCTGGCAAAAGCGCCGATTGAACTCAGCCACGACAGAAACCCACGCCAGCGGCAGAATGCCACCGGGGATTTTAATGCGGATCATCTGGACCCCGGGCTGCTTTTGCCCATAGACGCCATATCGGACACGGAACGCCGTCCACTTCTCATCGTCCCATTGTCCGGATAAATGCCGCTTCAGCGCATCGGCATATTCATCGAGGTCGGTAGAACGGACCAGCGGCTCAATGTCGCGGTCAATGGTTATAGCATTCACGGCAAAAACCCTTTTCATAGTTTTTACACATCTTGATGTGTAGTATCTTACTATTTGTACAAAAAATCATGGTTTTTATAAAATGTCAACGGATCCCGCAGTTTTGTACCGCTTCCTTCGCCGCACGCACCCTGGAAGAGCCGCGCCCTGGGGTATAGATTTTGCTTCCCCAGCGCCGACAAAATCGCAATAAACCATCCTTGGTCTTATTTCCATGGAATCTTCCATTTTTGCGATTGGATACAGATAAGCATGCCCGGGATCAGTTTAAATGCTTTGGTAACCGGCAAAGGCGACCCTTTGGTTATCCTTCATGGGCTGTTTGGTTCGGCACGCAACTGGAACGCTATTGCCCGCGGCCTGGCCGATATCCGCGAGGTTCACGCCCTTGATCTTCGCAATCATGGTTCA
>DUZC01000069.1 GCA_013349735.1 Rhodospirillaceae bacterium | reverse complement strand
ACATCCGCTCTTCGCCCAGCAGGCAATTAACCAGGGTGGATTTGCCGACATTCGGTCGGCCCACCACCGCCAATTGCAGCGGCCGCTCCGCCAAGGCTTTTTCCGCCGCCGCCACCAGGTCCCCATCTTCGATCTCGTCCGGCCAGATGTCCGTTTCCGGGTCAAGCTCATCCAGGGGCGGCAAGCCGCCATGTTGATCGGCATGGGGACGCAAAGCTTCGTAAAGGTCGTCGAATCCTTCGCCATGCTCGGCCGACAGCGGAACCGGTTCGCCCAGACCAAGCGCGAAGCTTTCATAAAGCCCCGGCGCGCCCGCCTTGCCTTCGCATTTGTTGGCCACCAGGATCACCGGGGTCTTGGCCTTGCGCAGCGTGTCCGCAAAATAAGAGTCAAGCGGGGTCACGCCGGCACGCGCATCGACCACGAACAAGACCACATCGGCGGCGGCCATGGCGAGATCCGTCTGACGGCGCATGCGCCCTTCCACGGAATCGTCCCGAGCATCCTCAAGCCCCGCCGTATCGACGATGGTAAAGGTCATGTCGGCAATGCCGCCGGGCGCTTCGCGGCGATCCCGGGTCACGCCCGGCCGGTCATGGACAATGGCCTGGCGGCGACCGGCCAGCCGATTGAACAGCGTGGATTTGCCAACATTGGGACGTCCGACGATGGCAACCTTAAAACTCATAATGTTTTATCGGTATGCGACCAGTTGGCCGTCCTCTGTCACAAGAATCAGGGTGTCGGACGCCACCAGCGGCCGAATAGTCACCCCGGCGGGCAGGTCATCTTTGCTGAGAATGGCGCCCGTATAAGGCGATACGGACATCACTTCGCCAGAGGAGGACGCCAGGATCAACCGATCGGAGGCCAAAAGAGGCCCGGTCCAAATGATCAGTCCGGTCTTTTCCTCGGCGTTTTTCCAACGCGGCAGAGCGGTCACCCAGCGCGCTTTGCCCGTCTTGCCATCAAAACAGACCAATTCGGCATTATTGCTTAGCAAATAGACGTAATCGCCGGCGACCCAAGGCGTCTCAACCGAGCCGACATCACGGTCCCAGACCCGCCGGCCCGAGCGCAAATCGATGGCCGTGAAAATTTCGCTATTGCCGGCGACGAAAACCCTGCCGCGATCTATGACAGGAAGGCCACGGATATCGGTCAGTTCCGCGACCTGATCGGTTCTTCGAATGCTGGAAACCAGATCGTTCCAAAGGACCGTCCCATTTTCCATGCGCAGCGCGAACAATTCTCCCGAGGTATAGGGAACCAAAACGGTATTCCCATCGACGGCCGGGCTGACGCTGCCCAACAAGGCGGCCATCTCGCTGATTCCAGCATGATGCCACAACTGATGACCATCCTCGGCTGACAAAGCCAGCGCCTCGTTATCCACCGTGACCAGGAACAGGCGGCCGGCGCGCACCGTCGGTGCGCCACGGGCCGGCGACAGCAGCGACTGGCGCCATAAAATGCGCCCTTCGGCGGGATCGACGGCCAGGATCTGACCAAAGCCGGTGGTGACATAGAGGCGGCCTTCATCATAAGCCACGCCGCCACCAAAACTGCCGGCATCCGCGTCCAGCGGCGCCAGATCAACCCGCCACAGGCGATCCCCGTCCTTCAGGTCAAAGGCAGCCAGGACCGATTCCGAGTCCAAAGCGAAAATCTTGCCGCCAACCACGATAGGCTGGCTCATGAAGGCGCCGCGCTTGGTCGCGCCGCTGCCCATGCGGGCCGTCCAAACCCGCTCGACCGGGCCGGTCAAAGCCAAATGATGCATCGCATGGCCGGGGAAACCGCCCGCCTGGGGCCAATCAGCGACCGGCTCCGGCGGCGGCAGGGCAATGCGCAGGCTATTGCCGACATCCACCTCGATGCTTTTGGAATGGCTGAGCACGCTGATCCGCTTGCCGGGCAACGGCTTCGGCCCGTCATCCCCCAGCCAGCTGTCCCCACAAGCACTCAGCATGGCGCAGCAGGCGGTGACTATGGCCGCTTTCCGCATGATGTGGTTCCTGATCATCCTTTGCTCTTTTCGTCTGATGGTGCATCGGCAGGCAAAGTGACCGCCAGCATTTCGGCAGCCCTGGCCCGTATTCCTTGCGGCGCGGCCGGATCCTCGGCCAGCTGCTTGTAAAGAGTCTGTGCGCGCTGGTGATCGCCGGCACGGAAAGCCAGCATCGCCACAATTTCGCTGGCCGCATAATGCCAAACGGCGCCCGGTGCGGTCAGGGGCGCAACCCGCTTCTCAAGGGCGGCTGGGTCGGCGCTGTCCAGGGTCAGCAAAGCCAATTTAAGCACCGCCAGATCGCGCAGCATGGGCGGCGCTGAGGACGCGGCAATATCTTCCCAAGCGGCGACCGCCAGTCCAACATTGCCCTCGCGCGCGAAAGCCTCGGCACGGATCGAACGGGCCGCCGCCGATAAGCCGCCATGCCCTTCAGCAGCCAGTTGCGCCATGGCATCAAGCCCGGCTTTGCGATCCCCGTTGAGAATCATCTCCTGGGCGGCGGAGAACCGGGCGGCTTCGTCCTGACGTTGCTTCGTCTGCCAAGACTGCCACCCTTGATAGCCAGCCACCAAGACCACCACCGCCAAGCCGGCGCCAATGATATAATTCCCATAGCGAGCCCACAACCGCAGATACTGCTCGTGGCGCAATTCCTCGTCGACCTCCTGGAGCAGAAGATCGCCTTCGGTATTTTTGTCACTGGCACTCACTGGTTATACGCTCCCGCTTTTGACAGTCTTGGCGGCCAACATAGCGCCGGTGTCGCAGCAAGGCAAACACGGCTTATCGTCCTCAGCCACCCGCGCGCCATTTGATGGAACAGCCGATGCTAGGCGTCTGCTCCGCCGGCCCTTGTCCACTTTCGGCGATCTGGCACATAGCCTCGAACAATTCGCGCCGGCCCTCGGCATTTCGGCTGTTTCCCGCGGCATCAAGCCGACCGCGATAGTGCAATTCAAGCTTGGCATTAAAGCCAAAGAAATCGGGTGTGCAGACCGCATCATAGGCGCGCGCTACAGCCTGAGTGGGATCGATCAGATAGGGAAAGGAAAAGGCATGGGTCCGGGCGAAGATCCGCATATTGTCAAAACTGTCTTCGGGATAGGCCTGCCAGTCATTGCTCATGACGGCTGCTGCGCCAATCCCGATTTCGTGCAGTTCCGCAACATCACGGACAATTCGCTCGATCACGGCCTGGACATAGGGGCAATGGTTGCAAAGAAACATCACCAGCAGGCCCTTCGGGCCGCGCAATTGTTCAATGTTCCACCAGCGTCCATCAACGCCCTCGAGATGGAAATCCGGGGCAGTCCAACCGAATTGACAAACCGGTGTGGTCATCGCCATGGTGCGGCCCTTTCTTTGACCGAGCATTGACTCGTTGTTAACCTGACCCAGGCTATATCTTAAAGCCGTCGCAGATTGCTATCGGACAAAACCGTTATGATGCGGTCGTTAATATTTTGTTGTGCCCTGCTTGGTCTTGCGGCCTGTACCGCAGCCACGCTTCCGGCAACCGTGATGATCGACGGCGCCAGTGTTGTCAACACCGAGAAAACATTGGACGACCATCTGGCCTCCTGGTTCACCGGGAAGGATTGCTCAACCGTTCGTGCCTCGTTGGGAGAAAAATACTGCGAAGAGCCGCCGGCTTTCGTGCCAAAAATCGAGCGCACTACCTATTGCTACAAAAGTCTGGCCGCGGTCAGCTGCTATGACCAGCCGGTCCAGCGCGACGCCGCCCGGCTTTTTGGCACCCGCAGCGACCAGGTTCCCGCTAACTAACTAAAGCTAATTGACTAAACCCGATTGATGATCTGATCGGTCATATCGCGGATATTGCGAACGAAGATGTTCAGCAAACCGCGAATGAATGGGTCGGTCTTGCGCAGTTTTTCCTCAAGGGTCGCTTCGGTGACGATAATCAGGGTCGAACCGGCCACCGCCCGGGCCTTGGCCATGCGCGGCTTATTGTCCACCAGGGCCATCTCACCAAAGACGCCACCCGCCGGAATATAGCCCAGCACCTTATCGGTGCCGTCGGCTGCCTTTTTGCTGATCTCGATTTTGCCGCTTTCGACCAGATAGGCGCAGCGCCGTCCCATCTCGCCTTCCTTGAAGATGACTTCACCGGGAGCATAGACCCGTCGATCCAGAACTTCATGCGTCGCCATTGTCTTGCTTCCCAATGAATGATTGACAAACTTTTGTGCAGGCTAACACAAATGCCGCCCCTGTTCAGCCTTCATTACTTGTGTACTGTTGCACCCTGTCCCACTGAGGGATAGGTTATACCCTATTCATGCGACAGTGTTGGTTGCAACTGACCTTTATGGAACAAGGACGAAGCAAGGTGAAAATTGGTTCAGCAGTTCTTTTCGCCCTGGCCTGCTTCCTTGGTGGCTGTGCCGAGGTACAACCACCGGCGCCATCGGCCAATGTTGTCTTCGGGGATGTTGTCGTGTTTCTGGCCAGCGATAGCGCTTTTGGTCCCAGCATGCGCGACGGGGCCATTGCCGCCCGCTATTATTGTTCGACGAAGGGAAAAATGGCCGCGTTCCAGTCGCGCGAACGGCCGCCGGAAGCCCAGAGCACCGTCCTCGCGGAATATTCCATGTTGATCTATCGCTGTTACAGTCCAACGGATCACTGACCCTGATGATCGCCGATGCGCTTCTCAACTTTCCTGTCCTCGACGAATTGCGAGAGCAATTGGGCGACGAGAATATGCGTCAGATCCTTGATCGCTTCGTCGCCAATTATCAAGCGCTGATCCCGATCATTCTTGATGGCCAACAGGACCGGGACGCGCGCTCTGAAGCGGCACATAGCCTGAAAGGGGCGAGCGCTTCGGTCGGTCTTCAGGCGGTTGCCGAGCGGTGCCGGCAGGTGGAACTCGCCTGGCGCGACCAGCGGTCGGCGCAGGCTGACCAGCTTGCCGCCGGCCTGCCAGAGCTGGTGGAAACCAGCCGTCAAAGCTTGGCCCGACTGTTGGGGGCAAATTAAGCCGGGTGATCGGCTTTTTTATTGGGCTTCAGCCTGCCAGCCGCCCCCCAGGGCCCGGAACAGCCCGACCAGCGCTTGACCATGATTAAGCCGCGCCTGTGCCAATAAATCTTCTGTCTGATATAAATTGCGCTCGGCGGTCAGAACGGCCAGGCGATCCACCAGGCCCATTTGCAATTGGGCCTGTGCAGCCTGCAAACTGTGACGGGCACTGGTCGCCGCATTTTGCCGTGCCGTCTCCTGCTCTTGGCCCAAAGAAACGGCGGCCAGGGCGTTCTCGACATCGACCAAAGCCGCCAGCACCGCCTTGCGATAGAGTTCCAGAAGTTCATCATAGCGGGCCTGTTTTAATTCCAGCCCGCCTTCCAAAATGCCGCCGCTGAAGAGGGGCTGGGTAATCGATGCGGCCAGGCTGTAGGCCACGCTGGCGGGATCCAGCAGGGCCCCTAAACGATGGCTTTGCAACCCACCCTGGGCAGTGACCACAACATCCGGCAGGGTTGCGGCCCAGGCGGCCTTGATATCGGCATTGGCCGCCTGCAATTGCGCCTGGGCCGCCTGGATGTCCGGCCGGTGCGCCAGCAAGGCGGCGGGAAGACCGCTTTTTACGGCCGGGAAAAGAATCTCGGCAAGATGGCCGCCCGGTTCGGCCATCCCCTCCGGCTGTTGGCCGGTAAGAATCGCCAGGCTGTTACGCCATTCCCGCTGTTGCTGCTGCAAGGGAAGAAGCAAGGCGCGTTGGTCGGCCAGCAGCGCTTCTTGTTGGGTGATCTCTTGTTCCGTTGCCAACCCTTCGCCGGACCGCGCGCGAAGGGCGACCAAAACCGCTTCGGCATTGGCCACGGCCTTGGTGGCGATCTCGACCCGCTGGCGCAAGGCCAGAAGTGAAAAATAGGCATTGACCACACCGGCTTCGACGCCAAGTGCCGCAGTCTGTTGATCAAAGCGGCTGGCCAGCGCCATGGACAGCGCGATATCCTGAAGATCCGCGGCGCGGCCCCAGAAATCCAGCTCATAACTCATGGTCACGGACAGGCCGAAACTGTTCAGCCCTTCTGGCCGGTTGCCGGATTTGGGGATGGTGGCAAGGCCGCGGCTTCGACTGGGTCCGGCGTTTGCCTGAAGGGACGGCAGCAAGGCCGCGCCGGCGATTTTGGCCTGGGCATCCGCCTGACGAACCCGCGCCACCGCCGCGCCGAGATCGGGGTTGGCCTGTTGCGCCCGCTGCATCAGCTCTGACAGATCGGCCATGCCGAAACCTTGCCACCAGTTGGCGGTCGGCCCGTCGCCGCTCTCGGCCGCAGACTGCCACAGGCTCGGCAAGGCCGGCTCTGGGGGATGAAAGTCAGGACCGACGCTGCAACCGGTCAGCGCCAGCAGGGACAGAATGCTCCAGAGGCCCAATTTCAGCATGAAAAGATCCGATGATTGTCGGCAGGTCTACAAACGGGTAGAAGATGCGGGTCCTTTGCTTTTCAGGAAAGGTTTTTTTGTGCCTCTGCCAAAAGCACTTCGTTCCCCTTTGGGACTTGCTCTGGCGCTGCTTCTTCTGGCGGCGTCGGTTTGGTGGTTGACGCGCCCTGTGACGCCGCTCACTTCGGCGGGAGCGGCGCCGGTGATGCCGGTCAAAGTCAGTGCCGCCACCCGTCACGACCTGCCTATTTCGTTGCAAGGGCTGGCGACGGTGCAGGCTTTTAATACCGTGACCATCCGGGCCCAGGTCGACGGGCAATTACAGAAGATCCTGTTTAAAGAAGGTCAGACCGTGCATGCCGGCGATATTCTAGCCGAAATTGACGCCCGCGGCTTTCAGGCTGCCGTTGACCAGGCCCTGGCGAAAAAAGCCCAGGACGAGGCGCAACTGGCCAATATCCAATTGGATCTCAAGCGCTATAGCGCTTTGGTAGAACAGAACTATGTGGCAAGACAGCAGTTTGACAGCACGAAAGCACAGCTTGACCAGCTCAGTGCGGCCATCGAAGGCGACAAAGCGGCCCTCGCCAGTGCCCGGGTCACTTTGGGCTATGCCACGATCCGCTCGCCCATCGATGGACGGGCCGGCATCCGGCAGGTCGATGTCGGAAATATTCTGCGTGCCGCCGATGCCACCGGCATCGTCACCATCGCCCAGACCAAACCAATATCGCTGCTGTTCACTTTGCCCGAGGACAGTGTCCAAAAACTGTTGAAAGCCATGGCCAACGGACCGGTGAGCGTCGAAGCGCTCAGCCGTGACGGTGCCGAACGCCTGGATGAAGGGGTGCTGGAAACCCTGGACAATCAGATTGATACGACCACCGGCACGGTAAGGCTGAAGGCAACCATGCCCAATAAGCCGGGGCGGCTTTGGCCAGGCCAGTTCGTCACTGCGCGACTGCAGGCGGAAATCCTGCCGCATGTTCTGGTCATCCCATCCAAGGCGGTTCAGCATGGGCCGCAAGGTAATTTTGCCTTTGTTGTTAAAGACGACAATACCGTGGAGGCCCGCCCTTTGACCTTGGGTGAAAATGGCCAGGATCTGACCGTTGTCACCGAAGGCATCGCCGAGGGCGAGCGCGTCGTCACCGATGGGCAGTATCGTCTGCAAACCGGCAGCCATGTGGCGCCATGAGCGTTTCCACCACTTTTATCCGGCGCCCGATTGCGACCAGCTTGCTGATGACGGCGATCTTATTGGCCGGCCTGATTGCTTATCCATTGCTGCCGGTGGCCAAGCTGCCGCAGGTGGATTTTCCCACCATCGTTGTCACCACCGGCTTGCCGGGCGCCGATCCGCAAACCATGGCTTCCTCGGTGACGACACCGCTCGAGCGGCAGTTTTCGCAGATCCCCGGGGTCAGCCAAATGACCTCGACCAGCGTGCTGGGCAGCTCGTCGATCACCTTGCAATTCGACCTTGATCGTAATATCGACGCGGCCTCGCAGGATGTTCAGGCGGCTATTGACGCCGCCAGCGGGCAATTGCCGAAGATCCTTCCTTCGCCCCCCACTTATCGCAAAGTCAATCCTGCCGACACTCCCATTCTGATTCTCAGTGTGTCGTCCCAGACCCTGCCTCTGATTACCGTCGATGATTTTGCCGATACGGTGGTGGCGCAACAGGTCAGCCGGGTTCCCGGGGTCGGTCAGGTCAGTCTGGCCGGTGAACAAAAGCCGGCGGTGCGCATTCAAATTGATCCGGCGCGGGTCGCCAGCCTGGGGCTGAATCTGGAAGAGCTGCGGGGCACAATTGCCAGCGTTACCGTCGATGCCCCGAAAGGCAGCGTTGACGGTCCAGCCCGTAATTTTACCATTTACGCCAATGATCAATTGACCAGCGCCGGGCCATGGAACGATGCGGTCCTCGCCTATAAAAATGGCGCCCCGATCCGGGTCCGCGATATCGGGCGCGCCGTGGACGGTCCCGAAAATGTCCGTCTGGCCGCCTGGCCGAACGGCCGCCCCGGCGTGTTCCTGGTGATCTATAAATTACCCGGCGCCAATGTCATCGATACCGTGGAACGGGTCAAAGCCATGCTGCCTTTGTTGCAGGCTTCCATTCCCCCTGCCGTCAAAGTGCAAACCCTGATTGATCGTACCGTCACCATCCGGGCCTCCGTCGAGGATGTCCAGCATACCTTGCTGATCACTGTGGCGCTGGTCGTCCTGGTGATCTTTGTGTTTCTGCGCAATCTATGGGCGACGATCATTCCCGGGGTGGCTGTGCCTTTGTCTCTGCTGGGAACCGCCGCGCTTATGTATACCGCGCATTACAGTCTGGATAACCTGTCCCTGATGGCGCTGACCATCGCGGTTGGCTTTGTCGTCGATGATTCCATTGTCATGCTGGAAAATATCTATCGGCATTTGGAAGACGGTTTAAGTCCGATGGAGGCGGCGCTGAAGGGAGCCGGCGAAGTTGCCTTCACCATCGTTTCCATCAGCGTGTCTCTGATCGCCGTTTTCATTCCGATTTTACTGATGGGCGGCATCGTCGGCCGGTTAATGCGGGAATTCGCGGTGACCGTATCGATGACCATCGCCGTTTCCCTGGTGGTGGCTTTGACCCTGGCGCCGATGATGTGTGCCCGGGTGCTCAAGGACGAGCATCGGGCCCGCCATGGCCGCCTGTATATGGCCACGGAAAATGCTTTTACCGTTACCCTGGATGCCTATCGCCGCGGCCTTGACTGGGTTCTTGCCCATCAGCGGCTTACCCTTGCCTCGTTTTTTGTAACCCTGGCCGCAACGGTTGGCCTAT
>DUZC01000068.1 GCA_013349735.1 Rhodospirillaceae bacterium | reverse complement strand
GCCGGACGTCTGACCCTGCTGGAGGGCCGCTTCGGGGATATGCAAAGCCTTTTGGCTGGCTGCGATGTGCGAATGGTGGATGGCGTGGCCCTGGATCTCGGCGTCTCTTCGATGCAGTTGGATCGGGCCGAACGCGGCTTCTCGTTCCGCAAGGATGGCCCGCTGGATATGCGCATGGCTGGACAGGGAACCAGCGCCGCCGATCTGGTCAATAGCCTGAAAGAGGCCGATCTCGCCGATATCCTTTGGAAATATGGCGAAGAGCGTCATTCTCGCCGCCTGGCGCGGGCCATCGTTCATGATCGCCAGACCACCCCCTTTCACAGCACCACACAGCTGGCCGAGCTGGTTCGCCGGGTCGTCCCCAAATCCAAGGACGGAATCGATCCGGCGACCCGGGCCTTTCAGGCCATCCGCATTGCCGTCAATGACGAGCTGGGCGAAGTCGACCGGGGCTTGTCCGCCGCTGAGCATTTGCTGCGGCCGGGCGGTCGCCTGGCCGTGGTGGCCTTTCACTCCCTTGAGGACCGCGCCGTCAAGGATTTCCTGAAAAAACGCTGTGGCGCTGCCGCGCGACCCAGCCGGCATTTGCCCTCGACCGGTTTGACCCGGCCGCCCAGCTTTCGTTTGCTGTCCCGCAAGCCGGTCCTTCCCGACAGCGCCGAGCAAAGCGCCAATCCCCGGGCCCGCTCAGCGCGGCTGCGGATTGCCGAACGCACCGAAGCACCAGCCTGGGACCATAGCGGGGGGCAAGCATGATGCGTGGCTCTACTTTGCTTTGGGCCGGAATGGCCGCATCCATCGCCACCGGCCTGTTCCTCTTGAAATACGAGGTTCAATCCGAAGAAAGCCGGCTTAGGGGATTGCGCAAGGATATTTTGCAGGCCGAGCAGTCAATCCATGTCCTGAAAGCCGAATGGAGTTATCTCAACGACCCGCTGCGCCTTAAAGATCAGGCCGAGCATCATCTTGGCATGCATCCCTTAAAACCCAGTCAGATTGCCAGCATCGACCAACTGCCGATGGCGCCTACCCCCGGCGAGATCAATCCCGGCAATCCGGCGGAGCTGCTGAGCCAGGCCCCCGCCATCGGGCCCTCTCCGGTCTCGACGTCGACCCCCGCGACGACGACCCCGCCCCGCCCGTCGAACAAAGCGCTGCAACCGGTGAAGCAGCCCCCCAGCCTGCCACCGGTTAAGCCCCCGGCACCCCCGCCCGGCCACGTCACCACCGCCCGTCAGGATGTGACCCCGCCGCATTCCATCGCCTTGGCGCCGACCCTGGCGCCCACACCCACCGTGGCCAGCGCCCCCCACGGGACCAATGTGATGATCATCACCTCGCCCGCCGTCATGGGACCCGATGACTCTCAGGCCAGGAGGCATCCATGATCGGATGGTTGAAACGCCGGCCGTCGCTCTATCCCGGCGAACAATTGGAAGAGGCGGGCCGGCTGCATCTCGAAGGGGCGCAAAAACGGGCCATTGAAACCGGTCGGGTCCGGCTGATCGTCACCGCCGCCATGTTCACGGTGGCCTTCTCGGTGATTGCCGGACGGATGGTGGATGTGACCCTGAGCAAGGGCAACGGCACCTCGCAGGCGCATCGACAGAAAGTTGCCGGGCTGGCGCTCGAGCGCGCCGATGTGATGGACCGCAATGGTGTTTTGCTGGCGACCAGCCTGCCAACCGTTTCGCTTTATGCCCATCCCCATGAAATCCTGGAAAAAAGCGAAGCCGCCAAACGCATTGTCGGCGTTCTGCCCGATCTTAGCCTGAGCGAAGTCCGCGCCAAGCTTCAGGGCGACCGCGCCTTTGCCTATCTGCGCCGCAACCTGACCCCCCGTCAGGAATATGAGATCAACGCGCTCGGCATTCCCGGCCTCTATTTTGAAAAAGGCGAAAAGCGCATTTACCCGCAAGGCGAACTGGCGGCGCATGTGGTCGGTCTGACCGATCTTGACAATAAAGGCATTGCCGGCGTCGAAAAAGCCTTCGAAGGCGAGTTGAAAGCCCGCCATGAACCGCTGCGGCTGTCTTTGGACATTCGTCTGCAAACGGTTTTACGGAATGAACTGGCCCGCACCATGGCGGATTTCCACGCCATCGGCGCCACCGGCATGGTCATGGATGTGCGAAGCGGCGAAGTCCTGGCCATGATTTCGCTGCCGGATTTCAATCCTAACAATCTGGCCAGCGCCAATGCCGAGGCGATGTTCAACCGCGCCACCCTGGGCGTCTATGAAATGGGCAGCACCTTCAAGCTGTTCAACACCGCGGCCGCTTTGGACAGCGGCGTCGCCACCCTGAACAGCAGCTATGATGCGACCCATCCGCTTAAAATCGCCCGCTTCGAAATCAGCGACTATCATTCCGAGAATCGCTGGCTAACCGTTCCCGAAATCCTTATCCATTCCTCAAATATCGGGTCCGCCCGTATGGCGCTGGATCTTGGCCAGGAGCGGCAGAAGGCCTTTCTTACCCGCGTCGGGTTGATGCGGCCCTCCAATATCGAATTGCCGGAAATCGGCTCGCCTTTGACCCCCAATCCCTGGCGGGACATCAGTGTCATGACCGTCGCTTATGGTCATGGCATGGCCGTAACCCCTTTGCATATGATGAGCGGTGTCGCCGCCCTGGTGAATGGCGGGATGTTCCATCCGGCGACCATCCTGAAACGTGAAGACGGGGAAGCCGTCCCCGGCCAGCAGGTCGTCAAGGAACAAACCTCGCGCGATATGCGCCGGCTGATGCGCATGGTGGTCACCGGCGGAACCGGGGAAAAGGCCGATGTCCCCGGCTATGAGGTGGGCGGCAAAACCGGAACTGCGGAAAAAAGCGCCGGCGGCGGTTACCACCGGAAATCGCTTCTTTCCTCATTCATCGCGACCTTCCCGTCCAGCAATCCGCGCTATGTCATTCTGGCGATGATCGATGAACCGCAAGGCAATAAGGAAAGCTTCGGTTTTGCCACCGCCGGCTGGACCGCGGCACCGGCGGTCGGTCGCATGGTCGCTCAGATCGGACCGATTTTGGGGCTGTCGCCCTCTGCCGAAGATCTGGAAATCGCCAAACAACATATGGCGCAAAACGCGTCCTTGAAGGTGAAAGACACCAAGAGGGTCGCCGTTGCCGAAACTGAGTGACATCTTGGGCACGCCCTTCGCCATCAACCCAGAGATCAAGGGGCTGACTGCGGATTCGCGTCAGGTCCAGAGTGGCTATCTGTTCGCCGCCCTGTCGGGTGGCAAAGAGGATGGCCGGCGCTTTATACCGGACGCCCTTAGCCGCGGCGCCGTGGCGGTGCTTGCCGCCCACGGCACCCGCCTGGAAGATTCCAGGGCCGCCTTGATCACCGACAGCAATCCAAGACGTCGTTTTGCCCTGCTGGCCGCCGGCTATTTCGCGGCCCAACCTGCGGTCACGGTGGCGGTCACCGGCACCAATGGCAAGACCTCGGTCACCAATTTCACCCGTCAGATCTGGTCGCATCTCGGCTATGCCGCCGCCAGTCTGGGTACGATCGGCCTGATTTCGCCCAAGCGCACCCTCAACGCCTCATTGACCACGCCCGATCCGGTCAGTCTGCATGGCTGGCTGGCCCAAATGGCCGAGGACGGGGTCAGCCATGCGGCCCTGGAAGCCTCGAGCCATGGCCTGGATCAACATCGCCTGGACGGGGTGAAGCTGGCCGCTGCCGCCTTCACCAATCTGACCCGCGATCATCTTGATTATCATAGCGGGATGCTGGCTTACCGGCAGGCAAAACTCCGTTTGTTTGGCGAAATCCTGCCAGCCGGTGGGGGCGCGGTCATCAATGCCGACAGCGACGTCGCCGAAGAACTGCTGGCGCTTTGCCGCTTGCGTGGGCATCGCACGATAAGCTACGGCCGCAATGGCGCAGAGATTCGTCTGGCCGGCCTTCACCCGGCGCAGCAGGGGCAGGATCTCGAGCTTCTGGTCGCCGGTCGCGAACTTCACCTGCATTTGCCGCTGGCCGGGGCTTTCCAAGCCGAAAACGCGCTGGCGGCGCTGGGTCTGGCCCTGGCCACCGGGGCTGACCCAACCCGGGCCATCGCCGCCCTTTCCCATCTCGAAGGCGTCCCCGGACGTCTTGAACATGTCGCCACCACCGGGACAGGCGCCAGCCTTTACGTCGATTACGCCCATACCCCTGATGCCTTGAGCGCGCTTCTATCCGCGCTGCGCCCACATGCCCGCAAGCGCCTGATCGTCCTGTTTGGGTGCGGCGGCGACCGCGATCCTGGCAAACGCCCGGAAATGGGCGCGATCGCCGCCCGTCTGGCCGACCGCGTTTTTATCACCGACGACAATCCGCGCCATGAAAATGCCGCCGCAATCCGCGCCGCAATCCGCGCCGCCTGCCCGGCCGCGGTCGAAATCGCCGATCGCCGCGAGGCCATCCGGACAGCGATCGGCGGTTTGGCCGATGGTGATCTTTTGGTGTTGGCCGGCAAAGGCCACGAAACCGGCCAAATCATCGGCGACCGGACAGTGCCCTTCGATGACGCCGAGGAAATCCGCCAGATCCTGAAGGACCGCTCATGACCGCGCCCTTATGGACCTCTCAGGATGCGTTGGCGGCAACCGGCGGCCAGGCATTTGGCCCGGACTGGCAGGCGCAAGGCATTTCCATTGACAGCCGCACGGTCAGCCCCGGCGATCTCTTCGTCGCCATCCGCGGGCCGCAGCATGACGGCCATAATTTCGTGTCCGATGCGCTGGCCCGGGGCGCGGCGGCCGCCCTGGTCGATCAGCGCTCGGAAGATTTGCCCAGCGACGCGCCGCTGCTCCTGGTCAAGGACAGTTTGGCCGGCCTGACCGATCTGGCCATCCGGGCGCGCCAGCGTTCGGCGGCGCGGATCCTCGCCGTCACCGGCAGTGTCGGGAAAACCGGGACCAAAGAAATGCTGCGGCTCGCCCTTGCCGCGGCCGGCCCGACCCATGCCAGTGTCGGCAGTTTCAACAATCATTGGGGCGTCCCGCTGTCTCTGGCCCGCCTGCCCGCCGACGCGGCCTTCGCAATTTTCGAATTGGGAATGAACCATCCTGGCGAAATCACCCCGCTGACCCGCCTGGTCCGTCCTCATTTGGCGCTGATTACCGCGGTGGAAGCCGTGCATCTTGAATTCTTTCCCTCGGTAGAAAAGATTGCCGAGGCGAAAGCCGAAATCTTTCTAGGCCTGGAACCGGGCGGCACCGCCATCCTGCCGCGCGACAATCCCCATTTCGGCTATCTCGCCCAGCAGGCCAGCCAGTCCGGCGCAGCAAAAATCGCCGGCTTTGGCTGGCATATCGATGCCGACGGCCGGCTGCTCGATTGCGCCATCGATCCGACCGCCACCATGGTTTTTGCCCTGTTCGGCGATCAGGCCATCAGCTACCGCATCGGCGTCGCCGGACGGCAATGGGGGCTGAACAGTCTTGCGGTCCTGCTGGCGGCCACGGCCGTCGGCGTTCCCTTGGCCACCGCCGCCCAGGCTTTGGGCCAGATGGCCGCCCCAAAAGGCCGGGGGCTGCGCAAAACTCTGAGCTGGGGTCAAGGCCAGATCCTGGTCATTGATGAATCTTACAATGCCAGCCCGGTCTCGATGAAGGCCGCCATCGCCGCCCTGGGCAGTACCAAACCGCCCGCCGGGGGCCGGCGAATCGCCGTCCTGGGCGACATGCTGGAATTGGGCCATGCCGGTCCTGTCCTCCATGGCGGGCTGGCCGGCGCGGTGATCGAATGGGGCATCGACAAGGTTTTTACCGCCGGCCCCTTGATGCGCAATTTGCACGACTCTTTACCTTCGGACCGCCGGGGCGCCCATGCCGAGGCCGCTGACGGGCTGGCTGATCTGCTGGAAGCCGCGACCCAGGCCGGGGATGTGCTCATGGTCAAGGGATCGGCCGGCAGTCGCATGGGCCGCGTCGTCGCCCGCTTAGAAGAACTGGCGGCGCTTAAACAATCCGCTCAATCAGGCTAGGGGAGCCAAGACGAGGATGCTTTACAATCTGCTCTATCCCCTGGTCGACCAAGTTGCGGTCTTCAATCTGTTCCGCTATCTCACCTTTCGGACCGGTGGCGCGGTGCTGACCTCGCTGATTATTTCCTTCGTTGCCGGGCCTTTTGTCATTCGCCTGCTGCGCCAAAAGCAAGGCCGCGGCCAACCGATCCGCGACGACGGCCCCGAAAGCCATCTTTTGACCAAAAAGGGCACGCCCACCATGGGCGGCTTTCTGATTTTGCTGGCCCTGACCTTATCGACCCTGCTTTGGGCGGATCTGACCAACGCCTATGTGTGGATCGTCCTGATGGTGACCCTGGGCTATGGGCTGATTGGCTTTGCCGACGACTTTCTTAAGGTCAGCAAGCGCAATAGCAAGGGCCTGCCCGGCCGGCTAAAAATGGCCCTGCAGATTCTTCTCGCGGTGATTGCCTCGCTGTTGACGCTGCGCCTGATGCCCGATCCGCTGTCGCATGCGCTGGCGGTGCCCTTCTTCAAGAATCTGCTGATCCAGATGGGGTGGGGCTATGTGGTTTTTGCCAGTTTTGTCATGGTGGGAGCCTCGAACGCGGTCAATCTGACCGATGGGTTGGACGGTCTGGCGACCGTCCCGGTGATGATCGCCGCCGGCGTCTTCGCCTTGATCTCTTATCTCGTCGGTCACGCCATCTTCGCGAATTACCTGCAGATCCACCATGTTCCCGGAAGCGGCGAACTCGCCGTGTTCTGCGGCGCCATGGTTGGGGCCGGTCTGGGCTTTTTATGGTTCAACGCGCCACCGGCGATGGTTTTCATGGGCGATACCGGGTCTTTGGCGCTCGGCGGCGCGCTGGGCGCGATGAGCGTCGTCACCAAGCATGAAATCGTCCTGGCCATCGTCGGCGGACTTTTCGTGCTGGAAACCGTATCGGTCATCGTTCAGGTCGCCTCGTTCAAATTGACCGGCAAGCGGGTGTTTCGCATGGCGCCCTTGCATCATCACTTCGAAAAGAAAGGGTGGGCCGAACCAACCGTCGTCATCCGTTTCTGGATCATCGCCGGCATTCTGGCGCTGGTCGGTCTGTCCACTCTCAAGCTGCGTTAAGCGAAACCCGATGCCCAGTCTCTCTTTTCTCAGAAACAAGACCGTGGCGGTGATGGGGCTGGGCAAGTCCGGCACCGCCAGCGTCCATGCCCTGCAAGACAGCGGCGCGGTGGTCTGGGCCTGGGATGACAGCAAGGAGGCCAGGCAGGCCGGTGAAGCCGCCGGGGTGGATCTGGTGGATCTGTATCAGGCTGATCTGTCCTCGGTCGGACTGATGGTCTGGAGTCCGGGCATCGCGCACACCCATCCCAAACCCCATCCCGTCGCGGAAAGAGCCCGCGCCAAAGGGATCAGCCTGGTCTGCGATGTAGAATTGCTGGCCCGCTGCAATCCGGCGACCCGCATGATCGCGGTCACCGGCACCAACGGGAAATCGACCACAACCAGCCTGATCCACCATATCCTTGCCACAGCCGGAGTGACCGCTGCCGCCGGCGGCAATCTCGGCACCCCGGCCCTTGACCTGCCGATCTTGGAAAGAAGCGGCAGCTATGTGCTGGAACTGTCCTCTTATCAACTGGAATTGCTCGATCAGGCCGGCTTCGATGTGGCGGTCCTGCTCAATATCAGCGCCGACCATCTGAGCCGGCATGGCGGCATGGACGGCTATGTTGCCGCCAAAGCCAGCCTGTTTAAACGGCTTCGTCCGGGCGGCGTCGCCGTTGTCGGCGTCGATGACGAGGCCAGCCGCAAAATCCTCGAAACCTGCCGCGAAAACGGTACGGCCATCGCGATTTCGGCCCAGCAGCCGGTGCAAGGCGGCGTTTCCGGCCATAGCGGCGTTTTGATCGATGACTGCGACGGACGCAACCGTCCGATGATCGATCTGCGGCTTTTGCCCCATCTGCCGGGGCGGCATAATTGGCAGAATGCGTGCGCGGCCTATGCGGCGGCGCGGGCATCGGGCATTGACGTCGCCACCATTTGCGCGGGCCTGGAAAGTTACCCCGGGCTTGCGCATCGCCAGGAACAGGTCGCCGAACTCAAAGGCATCCGCTTCATCAATGACAGCAAGGCCACCAATGCCGATGCCGCGGAAAAGGCTCTGCTTTGTTATAACGAGATCTATTGGCTGGCCGGCGGCCAAGCCAAGGAAGGCGGCATCGCCGCGCTGAGCCCTCTGTTTGGACGCATTCGCAAAGCCTTTCTGATCGGCGAGGCAAGCGAAGCCTTTGCCGCCACTTTAAGCGGCAAAGCCGCCTTCGAGCGGTGCGGCACCCTGGATGTCGCGGTCAGCCGGGCCTTCGAAACGGCGCTGGCCGATGGCCATCCCGAGGCGGTGGTCCTTTTGTCCCCGGCCTGCGCGTCCTGGGACCAATTCAACAGTTTCGAACATCGCGGCCAGATATTCCGCCAATTGGTTCAACGTCTGGCTAAAAGCGAGGGGGCGGGATGATCACCCTATCGCGCACCGACACCTCTGTGATTGGCCGCTGGTGGTGGACCGTGGATCGCTGGACCATGGCTTCGGTGGCTATGCTGGCCGGCGTCGGCGCCATGCTGATCCTGGCCGCCAGTCCGGCAGTGGCGGAACGGATCGGCACCGATCATTTCCACTTCGTCCGTCGTCAGTTCGTCTTTTTACCGCCGGCGCTGCTGGTGATTTTCGCCGTCTCGCTGTTATCGCCCCTGCAAGTGCGCAGGCTAGCCTGCCTGGGCTTTATCGGCGCCCTTTTGATGATGGCCGCGACCTTGCTGCTTGGTCAGGAAATCAAAGGCGCGACCCGCTGGATCACTTTGGCCGGGATCAGCATCCAGCCCTCGGAATTTGTCAAACCGACCTTTGCGGTGGTGGCCGCCTGGATGTTCGCGGAACAAAGGCTGAATGAAAATTTCCCCGGCAATGCCGTGTCCCTGGGGCTTTACTTCCTGGTGGCGGCGCTGCTTTTGCTGCAACCGGATGTCGGCATGACCCTGGTGGTGTCCTCGGTCTGGTTCGTCGAGTTCTTTTTGGCCGGCCTGCCCTTGGTCTGGGTCATGTTGGGCATGGTGGTCGGGCTGGGCGGATTGGTGTCCGCCTATTTCACCTTCAGCCATGTGGCCAGCCGCATCGACCGTTTCCTCGACCCCGCGGCCGGCGACAGCTATCAGGTGGCCACCGCTCTTCAAGCCTTCCATTACGGCGGCCTGTTCGGGCGCGGTCCCGGCGAGGGGAGGGTCAAGGCGGTGCTGCCC
>DUZC01000067.1 GCA_013349735.1 Rhodospirillaceae bacterium | reverse complement strand
GCCGCGGGAGGCGGTGTTGCTGCCGCGGGAGGCGGTGTTGCTGCCGCGGGAGGCGGCGGTGCTGCCGCGGGAGGCGGTGTTGCCGCCGCCGCGGGAGGCGGTGCTGCTGCCGCGGGAGGCGGTGGTGCTGCCGCCGCAAAGGACGGTGGTGGTGTCAAGCGCGGCCGGAGTGCGGCCGGCGTCCCCCCTGGCTTGCTTTCTGGCTCGGGCGACGGAGACATTTCCTCCGACACCCTTTCCGGCAGGGGCTCGGGCAAGGGCTCGGGGACCGGAACAAACTCTTTCTCTACCGTTTTGTCCGCCCTAGCCGCCACCGGTGGGAGCTTCTGCTCCGGCGGCCTCCGGCCTTCGAAGTCATTCAAGCGCGATTGCGTTAACAGGCGGGCCTTCGGGTCGACAGGCACCAATTGCGGCGATGGCGTGGTTCTGGGCGCCAAAACCGGCAAAGGCTTCTCGGTCACTTTGGCCGAGAGCTGCTCGATCCGCTCGCTGCGGCGCGCCAATTTAGCTTTTGCCTCATCCAATTGGGCCGCAATATTGTCAGAAGCGCGGCGAAAGGGCCCTTCGTAACCCGCCAGACGCCGGATCCGACGATCCGGCCCCCGATAGTCCTCCACCGAAATAAACGGCCGGTCTTTGCCCAAAGCCGTCTGCAGCTTCCGCTGTACAACCTGCAGAGAGGTCGGAACAGAAACGACTTCATTCACCCCCAGATCGCGGAAAGAATTGATGGTCTCAAGGGTCCAGACCAGTCCGACACTGACAATGGGCGTTTTTGGGTTCGGCGACCAGCGATCCCATCGAATAAATTTGGCGATCGCCGCACACCCGCTGGGCGGCAAATCATTCTGCGCAATGATCAGATCGGTCGACGGTTTTTCCCGCAGCATCAGGATCAAACTGTCGACGTCTTTAGCAAAGTCAACGGAACGCAATTTCAAACTTAGCAAAATTTCACGCATCAACATGCGTAAACCTGCATCGGCAATTCCGACAATGCAGGAGCAACCATTTATTTGCTTATGCTCGATATCACCGCTCAAGCCACTGCCCCGGGAATCCTGTCAGACGCGCTATGATTAGACAGGACCGTCGCCAGGAGCAAGCGCCAATCCAACGGGCAGGGCCACTCGGACGGCTGCTCTGCCTGATTCTTTACGGTAACCTTGACCCAAACAACCAGAGATAGGATTAGCCGGGCCTGAAACTAACGGGCGCGATGGCGGACCCGGCAGACCGTGGCGGCATGCAGCACCCCTGCCAGAACGCCAACCGTGGCCCCGGCGGCCAGTGGCGAAGCGAGCACCATAATACCGGCACCAGCCACCAACCCCTTGCCCAGACCGATAAACAAACTGGTCTTGGCCGCAGCGACAGTCCCGATTGCCCCGCCGCCAAAACCAACTGCCGCGCTGGGCAGCGCCTGCGTTTGAACCCTATTGACTGCGGAAGGGGTGGACATAGCGGCATCCATTCTTTATTTGCGAATGCTTCTTAATATCTTTAGCCGAGCAAGCTTTCAACACTCAACAAAAATAGCCGTTAGCGAATCGGTCCCTTAAAAACAAAAAAAGCTCCGGCACATATAAGTGAAAAGCCAACTATATGGTTTACATTAACTCTCTCGCCAAGATAGAAAAAAGAAAATACAGTAAATACAACCAGAGTTATAACTTCCTGCATTGTTTTGAGTTCAGCTGCTGAATAGACTTGGTGTCCAATTCTGTTCGCCGGAACCGCAAAGCAATATTCAATAAAGGCGATCAGCCAGCTGACTATAACCACAAGCCAAAGCGGTCTGTCGGTAAACTTCAAATGGCCATACCAGGCCAGAGACATGAAAAGATTGGAAACCAACAACAGTACGATGGGCAGGATCGCGGCCATATTTACGCCAAACACCATGTCATGCCTCCCTAAACAACCAAGCGCCCTCCCACCAATGCCAGCACAACCGCAAGAACTGGCCTTAGCGCTAGATCCGGCACCAAAGCCGACAGACGACTGCCCAGGATAATGCCAGGGATCGACCCCACCAACAGCGCGCCCAGCAGGGGAAAATCCACGGATCCGAGCAACCAGTGACCGGCGCCGGCCAACAAGGCCAAAGGCACGGCATGCGCAATGTCCGAACCGACGATGCGGACTGTTGACAGGCGCGGATATAGCACGACCAGAAAGGTCACGCCGATGGCCCCGGCTCCGACCGACGAAAGCGACACCAGCAAACCGAGCAAGGCCCCGGCCAGGGCTGTCGGCCAAGCCGATTGACCGAGGTCAAACCGGCCAAAACGCTTTTGCGCCCAGGCCACCAGCTTCGGACGAAACGCCAGGGTCAGGGATGTCAGCAACAGCGCAATGCCAAGCGCACGGTTGAGCAAAGCCGAAGCCTGGCCATCCGCGACGCCCAAATGTTCGAGCATCAGCAAGGTCATTGCCGCGGCAGGCAAGCTTCCTGCAGCCAAGCGCCGGACAATACGCCAGTCGACGGTCCCTGAAAAACCATGGACAAGCGTACCGACGCTCTTGGTCAGTGCGGCATAAAGCAAATCCGTACCGATCGCCGTGGCGGGATGCACGCCAAAAAGCAAAACCAGCAAAGGGGTCATCAAAGAACCGCCCCCAACGCCGGTTAAGCCCACCAAGGTTCCAACAAAAAAACCCGCCAGGGAATAAATCGGATTAAAAACCCCAAAGACCGTCATATTTCTTTCCCGCGACGGTCAATCATCGCCCGTGCCGCCGGCTGCGCTCGACCTGAATACGCCGGGCCAATGGCTTGCGACGGCCAGTCAGCCCGGCCCAAATGCGCGAAAAAACAGATATCGTGCGCTTTTCCGCAGCGCCAATCCGCTTGAAGACACGGAAGGCTTGGCGCCGCGAACCTTCCGGCAAATGGGAATAGGCCTTCCAACGAAAGCCTCGGGCCGTGCGCTGTCCCAATTTGGTCTGAAAGAAGCTGATCATCAAACCGTTCTTAGCCAGCCAGGCGGAGACCAGGATCAAGGCATGCGCGAACACACCTTTGGCGGCAACCCCCAACAAAAACAATAAAATCCCTGCAATAATGGCGGTGATCACGCTTCGTTTATCCCTAACTGCAAAGCCGCCAAAACAAGCACCGTTTGACCTTGATTACAAGTGTCACGGAGGAATCAGCCTTCGCCCGGCGGGCAAGAAACACCAGGATCCAGCAGGAGAACCGCCAATTCGCGAAATCGCCAAGGCGATTATGCCGACGCCACCTGTGATCGACACTGTCGCTCGGTCCTGACTTCGCTGCCTTGGTGTCTTGGCGAGTTTGTGGTTTTTTCCGCTCAGCCGCCCCGGCTCACCGGCTGAACGCGATGGCTTGAGGATTGCCTCGGACGAGCAGTCCTGATATTGACCATCCTTGGCCATGAGACTGCTGTAGAGACCTTTATGGATTTGACCGGATGTGCCCAGTGTCGTGATCGTGCCGCCTGGTGGGACCTGGTCGTGGCGATGCTGCTGGCCCTGTTCAAAATGGCGCTGGGGCTGTTAACCGGCAGCATGGCCCTTCAAGCCCATTCCCTGCATTCGTTCGGCGACTTTCTGACCAAGGGCATTAATCTTGCCAGCGTCAAAGTCTCGGGCCGTGAGGCCACCGCCAACTTTCCTTATGGCTATGGCAAGGTGCAGTTTCTTTCGGCAAATTTCATCGGGGTCAGCCTGATGGTCGGCTCTCTGGCCATGCTGTGGAAAAATGTAACCCATCTCGGGTCAGGCCATCTGCTGGCACCGACGATCTGGGCCGTGCCGGCGGCCCTGGTCTCGGCGGCCACCGCCGAATTGATGCATCGCTATCTCAGCCATGTGGCGGCACATACCAACAGCCCAGCCATCGCCGCCGGGGCAGCGGACAATCGCGGCGATGCCTATTCCTCGCTGGCCGTTCTCGCCGGAATCGTTCTGTCCATTCTTGGTTGGTCATCGGCGGACCATTTGGCTGCGATCCTGGTTTCCCTGCTGGTCCTGCGCATCGGTGCGATGGTGGCCTGGGACAGCATTCATGGCCTTTTAGATGGCAGTGTCGAAGAACATCAGCTTGAAAAGATCCACGCGGTCGTCGCAGATCAGGTCCCTGAATTGTCGATCCTTGATCTGCGTGGCCGAAGGATGGGAGAAAGCTGGGAGGTTGACCTGCTTTTAGCCATCGGCGGCGATGCCACCATCAACCAGACGCATCAGTTCATCCAACAGCTGGAACAAGCCATCCGCAGCCAGGTCCGCCATGCGGATCATATTCGTATCCGCTTTGCCCCGAATGTTCCTTAGATCTTTATTGCAGTTGCTGGATGGCGCTCATTTGCCATGGCCCGCCGCGCTGACGAACAAAAGTCCAAACTTCGCTGGTTTCCACCAGCTGCCGCGGATCCCCTTCGATCACGGCGCCGGTGTCTGAACGGATGGTGTAATCCGCAGCACTCCAGTTCAGACTTACCGTGGCAAAGTCCAGAGGTCCCTCACGCCAGGTCTCGTTGACATCGCCCTTAATCAAATGCACCTGATCAACCCGGTTCTCAATGCCGCGAGCGCGATCTTCGCGGATCTGTTCACCGAAAAAAGCCGCCATTTCCGGCGTAGCCAACCGCTGCAAGGCCATCAGATCGCCCCGGCTCCAAGCCGCTTGCAGATCATGAAGCAATTGCTCGAAAGCAGCGAGATCGGTCGGTTCCAAGGCAAATTCGACCGGAACCATCGGGGCCTGCGGCGTCGCCGCCACGGTCCTATAAACCGGTGTCTCGGGTACCCCGGGATCGGCGGAACGGCGAAACAGCCCCATGACGAAGCGGATCAGGAAACCCAGCAACAGCAGTTGCAGTAACAGACTGAAGATCCCGCCCCCGCCGCCGCCGCCGAAAAAGGACCCGCCAAACATCATCGATCCCAAGCCGGCACCAAGAATTCCCGTTAGGAACGGGTGGCGCTGCATGAACCCCATCGGCGCCGGCGGAGGTGGTGGCGGCGGCGGAGCCATCCGCGGCACCGGCGCAGCGATCGGCGGCGCCACCGCTGCGGGCGGCGGTGCCGCAACCGGCGGCGGCAGCGGCTTAGCCGTACTGCCATAGGGTTGGATGGCACTGCGACTGCTTCGGCTGCCCGCGGTCGCGCTTTTGCCAAGCTTGGCCTCGGCCATCGCCGGCATCAGGACCAACAAAAACGACAGGAGAAGCGGCAGGAAACGGAAAAGGGCCGAGCGGTCGTTCACGGAGGTCTATCTCCTGGAAGGAAGAACATAGCAGAAGCCTACCAACTTCTGAACGCCTACACCATGCTCCAGATTGTTACGCAATAAACCCATAAGGTCGCTAGGGTTGATATAAGCCGTACCTGTGGTTAGATGGGCAGCATTAGTGGGATGGCGTTGGATGTTTTCGGTTGAAGGCTGGCCTATAAATGTCTATCTCACCCTCTAATAAATGAGAATAATCCGCAATCTCGCGGAGCGGGAGCAGGCCAACAGGGGTGACATGTCCAGAATCTACTCTCTTGCCCTTACCTTAATGGCAGCGCTTTTGCTGGGCGTCTGCCCAGCCAAGGCCGACCAACCGCATCCTTGGGGCGTCTGGATGCAGGAAGCCGCCTCGCCGACGATGCAACAGATTGTGCGGTTAAACACCACCATCACCGTGATTATCCTTTGCATTCTGCTGATGGTCTTCGCGCTTCTGGGTTATGTCCTGCTGCGTTTTCGCGCCAGCCGCAATCCGGTGCCGGCGCAATGGTCTCATAACACCGGCCTTGAGGTGGCATGGACCCTGATCCCTGTGCTGATCCTGGTGGCCATCGCCTTTCCCTCTTTTCGGCTGCTTTATTCCATGGACCGTACCAAAGACGCCGAACTGACGCTGAAGGTTACGGGGCATCAGTGGTATTGGTCCTATCTCTACCCTGACCAAGGGGTCTCTTTTGATGCCAATCTGGTCCAGGATGCCGATCTCAAGCCCGACGATCCCCGCCTTTTAGCGGCCGACAACCATATTATTTTGCCGGTGGGCGCCAATGTCCGCATTCAAACCACCGCGGATGATGTCATCCATAGTTGGGCCGTGCCGGCCTTGGGACTAAAAATTGATGCCTTTCCCGGACGGCTGAATGAAACCTGGGTGCGCATCGATCGTCCCGGCCGCTATTTCGGCCAATGTTCGCAGCTTTGCGGTATCAATCATGGCTTTATGCCCATCGACATCGAGGCGGTTTCGAAAGAACAATTTGCCGCCTGGGTCTCGCAGCATCAGACCAAACAATCCTTATCAGACGGCGCCACGGCGCTGGCTGACGCCCGCCAATAGAAGGGTCAAGCGACCATGACGGCAGCACCGACACATTCGCATCACGACGCTCATGCCGCGCCTTATGGCTGGCGACGCTGGCTGTATTCCACCAATCACAAAGATATCGGGACGATGTATATCGTCTTCGCCATCCTGGCCGGCCTGATCGGCGGCGCATCCTCGGTGGTGATCCGCATCCAGCTGATGCATCCTGGCGGCACCATATTCCATGGTGATTTCCAGCAATATAACGTCTTTGTCACCGCGCATGCGGTGATCATGGTGTTCTTCACGGTGATGCCAGCCATCATCGGCGGTTTTGGCAACTGGTTTGTGCCGCTGATGATCGGGGCCCCGGATATGGCCTTTCCGCGCATGAACAATATCAGTTTCTGGCTGCTGATCCCGTCTTTTTGCCTGCTTTTGCTGTCGGCTGCCGACGGCACCGGGGCAGGCACCGGCTGGACCTTATATCCGCCCCTGTCCACCACCGGACATCCCGGACCTTCGGTGGACTATGCCATCCTGGCCCTGCATCTGGCCGGGGTGTCCTCGATCCTGGGCGCGGTGAACTTCATCACCACCATTCTCAACATGCGGGCCCCTGGCATGACGCTGCATCGCATGCCTTTGTTCGTCTGGTCGATGCTGGTGACCGCCTTCTTGCTGCTTTTGGCAATTCCGGTCTTGGCCGGGGCGCTGACCATGTTGCTGACCGACCGCAATTTCGGCACGGCCTTTTTTGATCCGGCCGGCGGTGGCGACCCCATGCTGTACCAGCATCTGTTCTGGTTCTTCGGCCATCCCGAAGTTTATATCATGATCCTGCCGGCCTTCGGCATCATCAGCCAGATCGTTTCCACCTTCTCGAAAAAGCCGGTTTTCGGCTATCTGGGCATGGCCTATGCCATGGTTTCCATCGGTTTGGTGGGCTTTGTCGTCTGGGCGCATCACATGTTCACCACCGGACTGGCCGTGAACACCCGTGCCTATTTCACTGCGGCAACCCTGGTCATCGCGGTCCCTACCGGCATTAAGATCTTCAGTTGGCTGGCAACCATGTGGGGCGGCTCGATTGAACTGAAGGCGCCGATGCTCTGGGCGGTGGGCTTTATCGCGCTGTTCACCACCGGCGGTGTCACTGGGGTCGTCCTGGCCAATGCCGGGGTCGATGTGGCTTTGCACGATACTTATTATGTGATCGCGCATTTTCACTATGTCCTCAGTCTGGGCGCCGTCTTCGCCCTGTTCGCAGGTTTTTACTATTGGTTCGGCAAGATGTCGGGGCGGACCTATTCAGAAGCTCTGGCTAAAATCCATTTCTGGATCATGTTCGTCGGCGCCAATCTGACCTTCTTCCCCCAGCATTTCCTTGGGCTCCAGGGCATGCCCCGGCGCATTCCGGATTATCCGGAAGCTTTTGCCGGCTGGAATTTCGTTTCCTCGGTGGGTGCTTATATCGGCTTTGCCGGGGCGCTCTTTTTTGTCTATGTGGTTTGGGATGCCCTGCGCTCGAAGCAGGCTGTGGCGGCCAATCCCTGGGGTGTCGGCGCCACCACCTTGGAATGGACCGTCAGCTCGCCGCCGCCCTTCCATAGTTTCGAAAGCCTGCCGATTATCGGAGCGGCAGAACAGGGACATCCCGCGGAATGAACCGGCTGAGTGGCAAAGCCAGAACCGTACTGGCCAGCGCCGCTCTTTTGGCGGTGATGGTCGGGCTGGTCTGCGCCAGTGTACCGCTTTATTCCCTGTTCTGTCAGGTCACCGGGTTTGGCGGCACCGCCAAGGTCAGTCGTCTGGCGCCGCCGGGCAGCTCTGGCACAACCATGGAAGTCCGCTTTGATGCCTCGGTGATGAAAGATATGCCCTGGCGTTTCCTGCCCAAACAAACCCATATGACCGTGCGTCTGGGCGAACCCAGTCTGGCCCTTTTTACTGCCGAGAACTTATCCCACGAGGCCCTGACCGGAACCGCCACCTTCAATGTGACACCCAGTAAAGCAGGGGCCTTCGTCGACAAGATCCAGTGCTTTTGTTTCAGCGAACAGCATCTCGAGCCCGGTCAAAAAGCCGAACTGCCGGTTTCGTTTTTTATCGACCCGTCGATTGCTACGGACCCTGATACCAACGAGGTCCGGACCATCACCTTGTCCTATACCTTCTTCAAGGCCCGCAAACCAAACAGCGAGGGACCATCATGAGCGACGCTGCAAAGGCGCCCCATCCCTATCATCTCGTCAATCCCAGCCCTTGGCCGGTGGTCGGCGCCCTTTCCGCCTTTGTGCTGGCCTTTGGTGCCGTCCATTGGTGGCAAGGTGGCAACCGGCTCATCATGGGGGCCGGCTTTCTGCTGGTTTTGCTGACCATGGGCGGATGGTGGCGCGATGTGCTGCACGAAGCCAATAAGGAACAGGTTCATACCCCGGTGGTGCGCCATGGCCTCAGAATGGGGATGGGGCTGTTTATCGCCTCTGAGGTGATGTTTTTCGTTGCCTTCTTTTGGGCCTTTTTCAATTCCGGCTTTATGGTCAATCCGTCCATCAGCCAATGGCCGCCGGCCAGTATCGCCCCCATGGAACCCTGGGGCATTCCCTTTCTGAACACTTTGATCCTGCTGTCTTCGGGTCTGGCGGTAAACTGGGCCCATCATTCGCTGCTGCATAATCAACGCGACGGCCTGACCAAAGGTCTATTTTTGGCCGTCATTCTTGGCTTCCTCTTTCTATCCTTGCAGGCTTTTGAATATGGCCATGCCGCCTTTCACTTCCGTGATGGCGTCTATCCGTCCATTTTTTACATGGCCACCGGATTCCACGGCTTCCATGTTTTCGTCGGCGCCTGTTTTCTTGCCGTTAACCTGATCCGCTCGCTCAAAGGCGATTTTACCGCCGAACATCATGTGGGTTTTGAAGCCGCGGCCTGGTATTGGCATTTCGTCGATGTGGTGTGGATCTTCCTGTTCGTTTGGGTCTATTGGTGGGGATCCTGATCACGCTTTATTAACATCGACGACCAAACGGCCACGGGTCTGCCCGGCCAGGAT
>DUZC01000066.1 GCA_013349735.1 Rhodospirillaceae bacterium | reverse complement strand
GATCATGCGCTGTGACGTCATCGCCGAAGGGGTCGTGGCCGCTGCCCGCGAGGTCAGTCTCAATGTACCCCTGGTGGTGCGGCTCGAAGGAACGAATGTCGAGTTGGGCAAGAAGATTCTGTCGCAATCGGGCTTGCCGATCATCTCTGCGGACAATTTGGCGGACGCCGCCGAAAAGATGGTGAAAGCCGTTAAGGAGGCTGCGTAATGGCCGTTCTCGTCAACAAGGAAACCAAGGTGATCTGTCAGGGCTTCACGGGAGCCCAGGGCACCTTCCATTCCGAGCAGGCCATCGCCTATGGCACCAAGATGGTGGGGGGCGTCACGCCTGGCAAGGGCGGAACCAAGCATCTCGACCTGCCGGTATTCAATACCGTGGCCGAGGCCAGAGCCAAGACCGGCTGCAATGCCAGCGTCATCTATGTGCCGCCACCCTTTGCCGGGGACGCCATTCTGGAAGCCATCGATGCCGGTCTGGACTTGGCCGTCTGCATCACCGAAGGCATTCCCGTCATCGACATGCTGGCGGTGAAGCGGGCCCTGGCGGGGTCCAAGACCCGACTGATCGGGCCTAATTGCCCAGGCATTATTACGCCCGGCGAATGCAAAATCGGCATCATGCCCGGCCATATTCACTCCCGTGGCAAGATCGGTATTGTCTCGCGTTCCGGTACACTGACCTATGAGGCGGTGGCGCAGACAACGGCGGCGGGTCTGGGGCAGACCACCTGCATCGGCATTGGCGGTGATCCGGTCAACGGCACCAACTTTGTTGATGCTTTGGAACTGTTCCTGGCGGACCCCGAGACCCAGGCCATCGTCATGATCGGTGAAATTGGTGGTTCGGCGGAAGAAGATGGTGCCGAGCTCCTGAAAAAGGCTAAAGTAAAGAAACCGGTGGTTGGGTTTATTGCCGGGTTGACGGCGCCTCCCGGTCGTCGCATGGGCCATGCCGGCGCCATTATCTCTGGTGGCAAAGGCGGCGCAGGCGATAAGATCGAGGCCCTGAAAAGTGCAGGGGTTCATGTCGCCGACTCGCCGGCTTCGCTGGGCAGCACCATGCTTAAGGTGCTGAAGGGCTAAGGACCTGACGATCGACCCCCGCCGTGAAGGGCAACGGCGGGGTAGGGGAATGGCAACTCAAGGAGGGGGCGCGGTGTTGAGCCGCGCCCACAGCGTCAGATGCAGCAAAACCAGACGTCCTTTCTTACTGGCGCCAATGCCACATATGTTTCAGAACTCTACGCCCGTTATGCCGAGGATCCTGGGGCGGTTGATGCGGATTGGGCGCAGTTTTTCGGCGGTTTGAACGATGATGGCCGCGCCGTTCTGGCGGAATTGCGCGGTGCCCCTTGGAACCGCAACGGGTCCAAGGTCATCGGGGCCCCCTTGGATGAACCGCCGCCGGTCAAAAAAGCTGACGGCAAAGGCAAGCCGGCAGCCGCCGCGCCGTCGGTTGAAGACGTCCGCAAATCGACGCTTGATTCAATTCGTGCTCTGATGTTTATCCGCGCCTATCGGGTGCGCGGGCATCTGCAGGCCAATCTTGATCCCCTTGGGCTGCATAAGCCCGAGCCGCACCCGGAACTCGATTACCGCAGCTATGGCTTTACCGAAGCCGATCTGGGCCGGGAAATCTTTATCGACAATGTCCTTGGACTTGAAACCGCCCCCCTTAAGACCATCATCAATGTGGTCCAGGCGACCTATTGCGGAACGATCGGTGTCGAGTTCATGCATATCCAGGATCCGGATCAGAAGGCCTGGATTCAAAAGCGTATGGAATCCATTCGGAATCAGACCGAGTTCACCGAGCGGGGGAAAAAGGCGATCCTGGAGCGGCTGGTTGAGGCCGAGGGTCTGGAGCGGTTCCTGCAGATGAAATATACCGGCACGAAGCGCTTTGGCCTGGAAGGTGCCGAATCGCTGATCCCGGCCTTGGAACAGATTCTGAAGCGCGGCAGCCAAATGGGCCTGCGCAATGTGGCGCTTGGTATGGCGCATCGTGGACGGCTGAATGTGCTGACCAATTTCCTGAAGAAGCCCTATGTCGCGCTTTTCTCGGAATTTCAGGGTAATCCCGCCAAGCCCGAAGAAGTGCAGGGGTCAGGCGATGTCAAATACCATCTTGGCACTTCGGCCGACCGTGATTTTGACGGGACGGTGGTGCATTTGTCGCTGACGGCCAATCCATCGCATCTCGAGGTGGTTGATCCGGTCGTGTTGGGTAAGGTGCGCGCCAAGCAAGCGCAGCGCGGCGATTTGGACCGGACCCAATGTATGGGTTTGCTGATCCATGGCGATGCCGCTTTCGCCGGCCAGGGCGTGGTCCATGAATGTTTCGCCATGAGCCAGATCAAGGGCTATACCACCGGCGGCACCGTTCATGTCGTGGTCAATAATCAGATTGGCTTTACCACGGCACCACAATATTCAAGATCCGGGCCCTATTGCACCGATGTGGCGAAAATGGTGCAGGCGCCGATTCTGCATGTGAATGGGGATGATCCCGAAGCGGTGGTGCATGCCGCGCGAATCGCCACAGAGTTCCGCCAGCAGTTTAAGTCCGATGTGGTGATCGATCTGGTTTGCTATCGCCGCCATGGCCATAACGAAGGGGACGAACCGGCTTTTACGCAGCCGCTGATGTATCGGTTGATTGGCTCTCATCCCACCACCCGTCAAATTTATGCTGACAAACTGGTGGCCGAGGGGGTCATTACCGCCGCCGATGCCGAGCAGATGGTCAAGGATTTCATCCAAAAACTTGAGCAGGACTTCATCGCGGCCAAATCCTACAAAGTTAACAAGGCGGACTGGCTCGAGGGCAAATGGGCTGGCCTCGGGGCTCTGGCCGGCGAAGAGGAATTGCGCGACGAAAATACCGATGTCGCCGTTGATGTCTTGCGCGAGGTCGGTCGGGTCCTTTCCGCCGTTCCCGAGAATTTCAACGTTAATCGCAAGATCATCCGCCAATTGGAAGCCAAGCGGGAAATGATTGAAAGCGGTCAGGGCATTGACTGGGCCACGGCCGAGGCTTTGGCCTTTGGGACCTTGTTGGTCGAGGGAACGCCGGTCAGACTGTCGGGGCAGGATTGCGGTCGGGGAACCTTCTCGCAGCGTCATTCGGTTTTGGTTGACCAGGAAACCGAGGACCGCTTTGTACCGCTCAATCACCTGCGACCGGGCCAGGCCCCGTTTGAGGTGATTGACTCGCTTTTGTCCGAAGAAGGCGTTTTGGGGTACGAATATGGATATTCCCTTTCCGAGCCATCGTCGCTGATTCTATGGGAAGGACAATTCGGTGACTTCGCCAATGGCGCCCAGGTGATCATTGACCAGTTCATTTCATCCGGCGAAGTGAAGTGGCTGCGCATGTCGGGTCTGGTTATGCTTTTGCCTCATGGCTATGAAGGCCAAGGCCCCGAGCATAGTTCGGCGCGCCTAGAGCGTTATTTGCAAATGTCGGCCGAAGAAAATTGGCAGGTTTGCAACATCACCACGCCGGCCAATTATTTTCATGCCTTGCGCCGGCAGATGCGGCGCAATTACCGCAAGCCACTGGTCATAATGACGCCAAAGTCGCTGCTGCGTCATCGTCTCGCGGTCAGCGAACTGGCGGCCATGGGCGATGGCTCGCGCTTCCACCGGGTCTTGCCGGAAACCGAAAAGCTGGTGGCCGACGGTAAGGTTCGTCGGGTCGTGCTTTGTTCGGGCAAAGTCTATTATGACCTGCTGGAGGAACGGACCAAACAGGGCATCAAAGATGTCGCGCTGTTGCGGGTTGAACAGCTTTATCCCTGGCCCAAGGAAACGCTGGCCCGGGAAATTAAGCGCTATGACAAAGCCGAGGTGGTTTGGTGTCAGGAGGAACCCGCCAATATGGGCGGTTGGACTTTCGTCGACCGGCGGCTCGCTTTTATTCTTGAGGATCTGGGGCGCAAGCAGCGCAAGGCCGGTTATGCCGGGCGCAAAGCGGCGGCTTCCCCTGCCACCGGATTGCACAAAAACCACGTGGAAGAACAGATTTCGCTGGTTCAACAGGCGTTGGGCACACCGTTCGATGATCTGCATGAGCCATTTAAACGGGTCATCAAGGCCCCAACACAGCTGATAACCAAATCCTGATAAGGCGAGGAAGTTCAATGAGCACCCAGATCGTTGTGCCCACATTGGGTGAATCCGTCTCCGAGGCCACCGTTGCAAAATGGTTCAAGCAGGTGGGTGACACAGTTGCCGCCGATGAGCCGTTGGTCGAATTGGAGACCGACAAGGTCACCGTCGAGGTCAATGCCCCGGCCGCTGGCATTTTGTCCGAAATCAGCGCCCCGGCAGGCAGCAATGTCGGCGTGGGCGCGGCGCTTGGCGTGATCGGCGGCAGCGGCGCGGCCGCAGCTCAAGCCAGTGCTGCGGCGGCCCCAGCGTCGGCGCCCGCCAAGGCACCAGCGGCAGCGCCGGCGAAGGCTTCGGCCGCTCCGGTGGCTGCGCCATCGGCACAAAAGCTGATCAATGAAAGCGGTCTTTCGCCCCAGTCTTTGACCGGCACGGGCAAGGACGGACGCATTACCAAAGGCGATGTGCTTGAGGTCCTGGCAAAGCCGGCAGCGCCTGCTGCCGCAGCTGCCGCGCCGGCGGCCCCGCGACCGGCAGATCCGCGTGAGCAACGGGTGAAAATGACCCGACTGCGCAAACGCATCGCCGAGCGGCTGAAGGAAGCCCAAAATACCGCCGCCATGTTAACCACCTTCAATGAGGTGGATATGACGGCGCTGAATAGCGTGCGCAATCAATACAAGGACGGTTTCGAGAAAAAGCACGGCGTCAAATTGGGTTTCATGTCCTTTTTCGTCAAGGCTTGCGTCACCGCCCTCAAGGAATGGCCCGCGGTCAATGCCGAAATCGATGGCGATGAGCTGGTTTATAAGAATTATTATGACATTGGCGTCGCGGTCGGGACCCCCAATGGTTTGGTGGTGCCGGTGGTGCGCGGGGCCGACGCGATGAGCTTTGCCGATGTGGAAAAGGCCATTGGCCTGTTTGGTCGGAAGGCTCGGGATGGCAAGCTGACCATTGAAGACATGACCGGGGGGACCTTCACCATTTCCAACGGCGGTGTTTATGGTTCCTTGATGAGCACGCCGATCCTCAATACGCCGCAATCCGGCATTCTTGGCATGCATAAAACCATGGCGCGGCCGATGGTCATGCCCGATGGCAAAATCGAGGCGCGGCCGATGATGTATCTGGCCTTGTCCTATGATCATCGCATTATCGATGGCCGCGAGGCGGTGTCCTTCCTGGTGCGGGTCAAGGAATGCATCGAGGATCCCCAGCGTATTTTGCTGGATATGTAAGCACCTTCGGAAGGAGCGGTTGATGAGCGAAGCGAGCTTTGATCTGGTGGTCATCGGTGGCGGTCCCGGCGGATATGTTGCGGCGATCCGGGCGGCCCAGCTGGGTCTTTCGGTGGCCTGCGTGGAAAAGCGTGGCAGTCTGGGGGGCACCTGCCTCAATGTCGGCTGCATTCCCTCGAAGGCCCTGCTGCAGTCTTCGCATCATTTCGCCGAGGCTCAACACAGCTTTGCTGATCACGGTATCAAGCTCAGCGGTATCGCTCTTGATTTGCCGACGATGATGGCTCGCAAGCAAAAGGTCGTCAGCGACAATACCAAAGGCATCGAGTTTCTGTTTAAGAAGCACAAGATTACCTATATTTCCGGTGAGGCTCGTATCCTTGGTCAGGGCCAAGTCGCGGTCAAGACCGCCTCGGGGGAGCAACCTCTTGGGGCGAAAGCGATTATCATTGCCACCGGATCGGAAGTGGCGCCTTTGCCGGGCGTCGAAATCGATGAAAAACATATTTTATCATCGACCGGGGCGTTGGAATTACCAAAGGTACCGAAGCATTTGGTGGTAATCGGTGCCGGCGTGATCGGTCTTGAGCTTGGATCGGTTTGGCGTCGATTGGGGGCCGAGGTCACGGTGGTTGAATATCTCGATCGCGCCCTGCCGCTGCATGACGGCGAAATTTCCAAGCAGATGCAGCGCATCCTCGAGCGTCAAGGGCTGGCCTTCAAACTATCCACGAAAGTAACCGGCGCCAAAACCGCCAAGGGCATGGTCACGCTGGCGCTTGAGCCGGCGAAGGGGGGGGCGAAGGAAGAGCTGAAAGCCGACGCAGTTCTGGTGGCCATTGGCCGTCGGCCGCATACCGCCGGTTTGGGTGCCAAAGAAGCCGGTATCGTCTTGGATGAACGTGGCTTTATCAAGGTGGACCCACATTTCCGCACCAGTGTGCCAGGTATTTATGCGATCGGCGATGTGATCGGCGGGGCCATGTTGGCCCATAAGGCTGAAGATGAGGGGGTGGCTTTGGCCGAACAATTGGTCGGCCAAGCGGGTCATGTCAATTACGATACCATCCCCGGCGTCGTTTATACCTGGCCGGAAGTGGCCAATGTGGGCAAGACGGAAGAGCAGTTAAAAGCCGGTGGCATCGCCTATAAGGTTGGTAAATTTCCGTTCACCGCCAACGGGCGGGCCCGTGCCAATGGTGACATGGACGGTTTTGTAAAAATTCTGGCCGATACCAGAACCGATCAGGTCCTGGGTTGCCATATTATCGGTCCCTCCGCGGGCGACTTGATTGCCGAAGTCGTTCTGGGGATGGAGTTCTCTGCGGCCGCAGAAGACATCGCCCGGACGTGCCACGCCCATCCCGCTTTGGGTGAAGCTGTCAAAGAGGCCGCTTTGGCCGTCGATGGTCGCCCTATTCACATGTGATTCGACGAAGATGGCAGGACGCCCTGTTCAAGAGAATGAACGATTTCTTCGGCAGCCAGCGCGGCAACGCCAATAAGCAAAGAAAGCTCGGGAAGTTCAGCGGCTGCGGCCTGCCGTTCAAGATAATGAAGGGATAGAGCGATTCCTTGAATGTGCTCGAGCATTTCTTTTAAGTCATTTTTCTTCGCTTTTACTGATCTGTTGACGGGCATGACCTGTTCTCCGAATAAATCGAAAATTTATGTTTTTAACGCGGCCATAGAAGCCAAGTGATTTCTCTGGGCATAACGATCTCGATGACGGAGATTGAAGCATTGTTAGGGCTAAAAGGGTGTGAGCCACCCCACAGTCTGGAACTTTTTTATTGTCTGACTGAAATTCAGGAGAGCTGATTTGCGTCCCGCCCTTCTTTTGCTGGCCCTGCTGCTGGTCGGCTGCAGTTCGGAACAAGTCGAGAATGGGGTTTTGGGCAGCGCCAAAAACTGGTGCCGTAACAATCCCCAGCATTGCACTCTGCACGACGAACTGCGTTGAACCGTTCGGTCGTCACCCTTTGCCTGGCGGAAGCTTTGTCCCTGATCGGGGCCTTTGCCTTTCCTGCGCTGCTCCCGAATTTCCGGGCGGCCTGGCAGTTAAGCAATTTTGAGGCAGGTTGGATCGCCGGCATCTTTTTTTTGGGCTACGCGCTTTTTGTGCCGGTCTTAACCAGTCTGACCGACCGTATCGATGCAAAGCATATCTTTGTTTCCGGTGCGGCGATGACGGCTGTTGGCATTGGTGGCTTTGCCTTATTCGCCCAGGGATTTTGGACTGCCATGCTGTTTCGCCTGCTTGGCGGCATCGGCTTGGCAGGCATTTATATGCCGGGATTGAAGGCCCTGGTCGATCGCCTTGAGGGTCCTCATCAGGCAAGGGCCATATCTTTTTACACGGCCAGCTTCAGCCTGGGGACCATGCTGTCTTTTCTTTTTATCGGTGAATTGGGCGAAAGGGTGGGATGGCAGAATGCTTTCGGCTTGGCGGCGCTGGCAGCGGTGCTGGCCTTGTTTTTAGCCCAAAGCCTTCCCGCCTGTGTCCCTAAGAGCGCGCCTGAGACAAGCGGCCATTTGCTGGATTTTCGTCCGATCTGGCGCAACCGTCCGGCGATGGGCTATGTGCTTGGCTATGCCAGCCATATGTGGGAGCTGTTTGTCTTCCGTTCCTGGGTGGTGGCCTTTCTGGTTTTTGCCAAGGGCGACGATCCTTTGGCAAATACACTGACACCGACCTTCGTTGCCACGCTTGCGGCGTTGATGGCCATGGGCTGCAGTTTGTTGGGTGCCGATCTGGCGCTGCGGTTCGAACGCCGTCGCATCTGTGGCTGGGCGATGGTTCTCTCTGGGACATTTGGCTTGCTGTTCGGTCAGACGGCCTGCCTGCCCTATTGGCTGGCAGCTTTGGCCGCCGTGGTTTATGGCGGTTTGATCCAGTTGGATTCTGCGGCCTTGACCACCGGGGCGATCTTACTCGCCAGTCCCGGTCGCCAAGGGGCCACGGCAGCCTTGCATTCCTTGTTGGGCTTTGCGGCGGCCTTTTTCGGGCCGCTGGCGCATGGCGCCTTGCTTGATCTATTGGGTGGCGGGGCTTCGACGCGATCCTGGTGGCTGGCCTTTGCCGCGTCCGGCTGCGTGGCGCTGATGGGGCCGATTGCCTTGTCCTGGGGGCGTCACCGCGCCCGCGGATGAGCTTGATTATAGATCTTTGCCAGACGGGTGGCGTCCACCTCGGTATAGCGCTGGGTGGTGGAAAGAGACGCATGGCCCAGCAATTCCTGGATTGTGCGCAAATCGCCCCCGCCAGAGAGCAGATGGGTGGCAAAACTATGCCGTAAGGCGTGGGGCGTCGCCGTTTCGGCCAATCCCAGCATGAGCCGCAAGCGGCGCATTTGCCGTTGCACAACCCCAGGGTTCAATCTTTTACCCCGGGCGCCGACGAACAGGGGGGCGTCAGGGCCACCGCTCTGCGGCGCCAACTGCATATAGTCGGCGACGGCCTTGACCACGATGGGTAACAGCGGCACCAGCCTTTGCTTGCGGCCCTTGCCGGTTATGACCATCGAGTCCCCGACCGGGGCCTGGCTCCGGTTCAGGGACAGCGCTTCCCCCAGACGCAGGCCGCAGCCATACAGCAAAGTAAAAAGGGCAACATCGCGGGCCGCCATCCAGGGCGTTTCCTGGGCCAGGGCGGCGGCGGCCAGGGTCTCCATGGCTTCATCGACGGCCAGGGGCTTTGGCACGGAACGCGGAGGCCGCGGTGCGCGCACCGCCTTCAAGGCTGGATTGTGCACCAGCCCGGCTCGGTCAAGAAAACGAAAATAGCTGCGCAGCGAGGACATGCCTCGCGCCAAGGAGGTGCGGCCCAGCCCTTCCTGGGCGCGTCTGGCCAGGAAACTGCGAAAATCGGCCGTCGTAATCCGGGCTAACGCCTCAAGACCGGGGGGGGCGCCCAGATGCTCCGTCAGAAAGGACAGGAAACTGGCCAGATCCCGGCTATAGCCATCCAAGGTATGGACAGACATCCGCCGTTCCC
>DUZC01000065.1 GCA_013349735.1 Rhodospirillaceae bacterium | reverse complement strand
CACATAATCAATCAATAGATTTCTGACAAAACCGTCTTTGGCGCATTGTTGGACCGCAAGCGCGTTGAAAGTTTGGTGATAGTCCGCAGTCCATTCTGTCACCGCTCGCCCAAGAATTTCCTCAAGGGTCTGATGGCCGGTCATACGGACATATTCCCGATTGGCATCGATGACCCGGCCTAAACCATCGACGATAAGATAGCCGGTGCCGGTCGTTTCCACCAAGACACGGTATTTTTCTTCACTGGTTCTGAGGATTTCCTCGGCTTGGCGCCGATCGGTGATATCGAAATTCACGCCGGTCATACGCAATGGCGCGCCATTGGCATCGGAAACCACCGTGGCAGCCGTCTGGATGACGCGGATATCACCCTCTGGCCGAAGGATACGGAACTCGGTGTTGTATGGCTTCGTGCCTCGAAGTGCCAACTGGATTTCTGATTCGACACGACCAAGATCATCAGGATGGACGAATTTTTTCCAGGCTTCATGGGTGCCGCCAAAAGAATTCATTGGCACCCCATAAAGCTGGTGCATCCGCTCGTCCCAGACCAATCTTTTGGTCAGCAGATTCAGGTCCCAGATCCCGATCCCGAAAGAATCGGTGGCCAAAAAAAGGCGACGTTCGCTAATGCGCAGTTCTTCCGCCGTCTTCTCTTCTTGGCTTCGCAGTAAGGCCTGCTCGGCAAGCCATTGCGAGATATCGCGGGTAATAATGATATATAAGGGCTTGCCGTCACTATGGGTAAGACGGATGGTCACATCGACCGGCAGGGGCGAGCCGTCGGCGCGTCTATTTTCCCAACGGAAATGGATCTTCCCTTGAGATTTGGCCTGATCGAAAATTTCCTTGGCCATTTCGCTGCTGCGGCGGCCATTGGGCTGAAATTCCGGGGACCAATCGACAGGGGAGGTTCCGATTATTTGCTGCCGACTACAGCCAAACATATCCAGCGTGGTTTGGTTGCACTCAATAGCAAGGCCCTGCTCTGAGCACGCAATAATGGCGTCTCCTGCAAGGTCAAAAATCGTCTGGTACAACTGCGCGTCTTGTTGAGGAAGATCTGCCGCCTTTTTCACGCTATGGATTCCAGTCCGACAGCCCCGTTACTTCGTAAGTAAAGTCCAATTTTGGGTGGTGGGCTATCGTTTTTCGCTTTTCTTGCTCTATTGCCCACCGTTGCAGACCGATCAAAATAGGCTTCTCAGCGATGGATGGTAGCACCGCTCCCCCGTTCCATGCAAAAATGAGCCTGCACGCACAGCATTGACCGGGCCATCTCACGCTGGATCCCAGTCCGTTGCGTGATTTCAGCACGGCGGTTTCGCCGGCAGGGGGGCGCTTTCCGGCCCGCTGTCCAACCCAAGAAAGCATCGCGCCAGACATGGTCTTCCTTCCTGCGGATCATCCGCTTACCCGCGCTCTGAGTGAGCGGAACTTCACCGACCCGACCGCAGTCCAGACGGCTGTTCTGGATCCGGCAGCGAGCCACAGGGATTTGCTGGTATCCGCGCAGACCGGTTCAGGTAAAACGGTGGCCTATGGCCTGGCCATTGCCGGCACCATCTTTGGCGACTCGTTGGTTCTTGAGGCGGCAGGCGCACCCCTGGCCCTTATCGTGGCGCCCACCCGTGAGCTTGCCTTGCAAGTGCATGGGGAATTGTCCTGGCTCTACCATTATGCCGGCGGGCAGGTGGTGTCTTGCGTCGGCGGGATGGATCCGCGGGCCGAGCAGCGGCGGCTTGCCAAGGGTGCGCATATTGTCGTCGGTACGCCGGGGCGCTTGCGCGATCATCTCGAGCGCGGCGGCCTGCAGGCCAGCCATCTAAAGGCTGTGGTCCTTGACGAGGCCGACGAAATGTTGGATCTGGGGTTCCGCGAGGATCTCGAATTCATCTTGCAGGCAACCCCTCAGGACCGGAGGACCCTGCTTTTTTCCGCAACATTGCCAAAGGCGATCGTCGCGCTGGCTAAGCAATATCAACAGAATGCTTGGCGAATTGCCGTTTCAAGCGGGCAGCAGGGGCATGCCGATATCGAATACCGCGCCACTTTGGTGGCGCCGAACGAGATCGAACATGCTGTGGTCAATTTATTGCGTTTCATTGAGGCGCCTACGGCGCTGGTTTTCTGCAACACCCGTGAAGCGGTTCGGCATCTTCACGCCATCTTGCAGGAACGTGGATTCTCTGCCGTCGCTCTGTCCGGCGAGTTAAGCCAGAATGAGCGCAACCAGGCCTTGCAAGCTTTGCGTGACGGACGGGCGCGCATTTGTGTTGCCACCGATGTGGCGGCGCGCGGTATTGACCTGCCGAATCTTGATTTGGTCATTCATGCTGAATTGCCACAAAACCCGCAGATCCTGCAACATCGCAGTGGGCGTACCGGGCGCGCGGGGCGCAAAGGGGTCAGTGTTCTCCTGGTGGCGCTGTCCCGTCGACGCCGCGCCGAAATGCTGCTGCAATCCGCAGGGATAAGCGCTGTCTGGAGTGGGGCCCCGACCGCCGAAGCAATCGGAAAGCTCGACCAGCAACGGCTCCTGCAAAGTCCCTTTATCACCGAGAACCTTAGTGACGAGGATCTGGCGATGGCCAAAGCCCTGCTGGAGGAACGTTCGCCTGAAGAAATTGCCGCCGCCTTGGTCCGCCTGTACCGTTCCCATCTGCCGGCGGCCGAAGAGCTATTCGATCCTGGCGCGAACATCCCAGCCCGTGAACAACGCGATGTTAAGGAGGTTCGCGAGCCGCGCGGGAAAAAGGGCCTTTCAGGTCAGGGTGTCTGGTTCCGTCTTAATGTCGGGCGGTTGAAGAATGCCGATCCCCGTTGGCTGATCCCGATGATCTGCCGACAAGGCAAGGTCACCAAGCAGGATATTGGGATGATTCGGATCCTGGATCGTGAAACGCGGATCGAAATTGACGCCACTATCGCCGAAAGGTTTGCCGCCGCGGTGGCCCTGATCGAAAAGGCCGAGGTTCGTATCGAACCGCTGACGGAGCCGCCGTCTCCGGAGGGCGCGCGGGGTGAGCCTCGTAAAAAATTAGCCCATCAAGCGGAACGGCCTTTAAAAAAGCAGCGTTGGAAGACAAAGCCGGGGGCGCTGAAAAAAAATAAGTAACCGTTTTAGGAGGTCGTAATGAGTGTTGCGCTCTGGTGCGTTCTGGTCGCAGGCTTGCTGCCCTATCTGGCTTCGGCGCTTGCCAAATTCCCCAATCGGAAAAACTACGACAATCATAATCCGCGGGCGTGGCTGGCCGGACAAACCGGCATGGCGGCCAGGGCCAATGCCGCGCAGGCCAACAGTTTCGAGGCTTTCCCGTTTTTTGCCGCCGCGGTTTTGGTGGCAACGCTTGCCCATGCGCCTCAGTCAAGGATTGATGTCCTGTCCCTGATTTTTGTGGGTGCGCGGATGGTCTATATCGCCTGCTATATTGCCGACAAGCCCAGCCTACGCAGTCTGGTTTGGCTGATCGGCATGGTCAGCCTGGTCGGGATTTTCGTGGCGGCGGCCTAGGTCAGTTTATGACCTAGAAACTTTTTAGCCCGCCTTTGTTCGTCGGTTACCAGCGCACCGGTTGACCAAGATAGTCCAAGAATTGCAGGCCAGCTTTGCCGGTTTGGGCCAGAATCGTATCGACGACACGGGGGATGCTGTCATCGACTCCCAGAGTGGCCTCAGGACCGCCCATATCGGTACGGACCCAACCGGGCGCAATCAGCAAAAGCGATCGTGGGTCACCGGGATGGCGGGCGGAAAAGCTGCGCATCAGAGTGTTTAGGGCGGCCTTGCTGGCCCGGTATACCTCCATGCCGCCGCTATCATTGTTGGCTATGCTGGCGAGCCCCGAGGACATGATGCCGATGGTGCCGGTTGCCGGCACCAATTCGGCAAATGCTTCGACGACCCGCATGGGTCCAAGGGCATTGCTGTGCATGACCCGAAAAAACTCTTCGGTACTGACTTCACCGATGGTTTCGTCGCGTCGGTTGGCGACGCCGGCATTGACAAAAAGCAGATCAAAGCGGCGACCGATAAGGCGGCTTTTCAATTCGGCGATCTGAAGCGGCTCGGTGACATCGACCGTTTCGATTTTAAGCAACTTCGGCCATTGCTTGGCCAAGGCGGGCAGCCCGCTCGCCGAAGGCGCGCGCTGGGTCGCTGTCACCTGCCAGCCGCGTTTGGCATATTCGGCAGCCAGGGCCAGGCCGAGCCCCCGGGACGCGCCAATAATCAAAGCCGTTGGGGTGGGGGGATGTCCGGACATATTGGTTCCTCGGGGCAAGCGGTTGCAGGAAGTCAACGAAACAAGATGAAACACCGTTGCCATGATTTGGACAAGTTTCATCCTTAAAGTCTGTCTTACGGTGAAATGATAAAAAGCCAGGACAAGGAGAAACCATCATGGTCCGCAGGTTTGCATGTTCCGCCCTCGTTTGCGGCGCGCTGGCAGTCTTGCCGCTAAGCCCGGCCGTTGCGCATGATGGCCATTTTCGTCATGGTGTCGGATTGGGTCTTGTCGGTGCTGCCATCGTCGGTGCGGTTGCTGTGGCCACAGCCCCCTTGGCCGCGCTAGCCTCGCCGCCACCAACCTACTATGCCGTGCCGGCTTACAGGACACCCGTTTATGTTATGCCGCCAGCGGCCTATGCGGTTCCGCCCTATGGTTATCCCTATGGCTATTATTATCGTCGTTATTAACGGCGGTCCGCGCTAAGGCTGTCTTTAATTGCCCAGGACATAAAATAGGGCAGGCAGGCAGTGGCGGGCCACTCAAGCAGATGGCTGATGCAGTGATGGCAGTCTGAACTGCCAAAGCCCGGTATCGGTTTGGGCAAATGGCTAAGGCTGGCGACCAACGCGCATTCCTGTGCATCGGGAAACGCCCAGGCCCCAACAACTTTACCGGCTGTTGTCAATTGATCGACATGCCAGCGAAGGGATTTATCCAATCGCATATGGCGGCCAACCCGGGCTTTGATGCCTCCGGGGCCATTGGCACTTCCGCAATAGAGATAGCGACCGGCGGCCAGTGGGGTCGGGCTGCGGGCAGAAAGGCGGATCGATAGCGCGTTCGGCAGATCAATCCACAGTACATAAGCGCCGGCCGTGGAGGGAAGACTGTCGCAATTGGTATGAAAATTTGCGACGGGTTCTCCGGCTTTGACCCGCCAGCTTGCCAGTTCCTTTATATAAGGCAAGGGGAAGCCCTGGTCCCGCGCGGCCTCGATAATGGCCTCGATATAGTCAATCCCGGGGATGCCAGGCGCCTGGTCCAAAGCGAAATAGACCAGTGCCGGTCCATAGTTCGGGATGTCGATGATATCCTTTAAATATAAGGAACTGGCGACAGATTCATAAATATCAAGCTGGGCCTCGTCCTGTTCGGTGATGCTCCAAATTGTTCCAAAAATGCGCGCCGAAGGGTCGGAAATCAGGGTGGCATAGCCTTGTTTGTTAATCAGGAATCTGTAGCCAGCGATTTCAACAGAGCCCAGCCTTTGCGCCCCCGGACTGCGGGCGGCCATCTGTGTTTTACACATATTTGAGCCATAGGCGAAATACAGGCGCGTCATCACATTCGCTCAATTTCCGGCTTTACTTTAGTCTTGGCCCGGCAGCGGGGCAATAGTATTTACTATTTAAATACAATGACTTATCCTGACCCATAAACCGGCGACAGGGTGAATGTGACGAAACATGTGCGGACGCTATGCTTCAACCACACCGCCCGAGGCCATGCGCCAGCTTTTTGCAACGGCCAATCCTTTGGTCGATTTTGAACCGCGCACCAATATCGCACCCAGCCAAATGGCGCCTGTCGTTCGCTACAACCCAAAAGATGGGCAACGCCATTTGGATCTTTTGCGCTGGGGGCTGGTGCCGCACTGGTCAAAAACAATGGAAATCAAAGCGTCCTTGATCAATGCCCGGGTCGAGACTTTGCTTGAAAAGCCGGCCTTCCGCGATGCGTTTATCCATCGGCGTTGCCTTGTCCCCGCCAACGCCTTTTACGAATGGCAATCCGGCACGAAGCCCAAGCAGCCCTTTGCGATCACCTTAAAGGATGGTGGTCTGTTTGCCTTCGCCGGCCTGTGGGAGAATTGGCGGGCTCCCGCTGGCCAATGGGTCCGCAGCTTTACCATTCTTACCACCCAGGCGAATGATCTTCTGGTTGGGCTTCATCAGCGTATGCCGGTGATACTGGCGCCGGTCCACCATGCCCTTTGGCTTGGACAGACTCCGGTTGACCCCAAGGATCTGCAGGCCTTGCTTGTTCCTTATCCCTCTGAGGCCATGACTTTTTACCCCGTGGGGCTTGGCCTTAATTCGCCAAAAAATGACCATGGCAATCATTTGATGCCCCTAATCTAGCTGCTGGCCGTCAAGCGATATGATGGGTTTTCGGTCGTGCCATCGAAAAAAAACATGGCTAAATAGCCGATTTTTCCACTAGGTATTTATGCGTGCCGCCTTTGTCCGCATTGGAGAATAACTCGTTGAGCGTTACCGCCCCCTCATCCCCGCGCGATCAAAACGGAACCGTTTTTAGCGTTCTGTTCGCGCTTTGCGGCTGTCATATGCTGAACGATATGAACCAATCGATGCTGGTGGCGATTTATCCGACGGTTAAGGAAAACATGGGGTTGTCCTTCACCCAAATTGGTGGAATTACCCTGGGCTTTCAGGCCACAGCCTCGCTTTTGCAGCCGATGATCGGCTTGTTTACGGATAAGAAGCCGCTCTATCGTTCGCTGGCTGTGGCTATGCTATTCACGCTCTGCGGTTTGCTGCTGTTATCGACGGCTTCGACTTACCCGCTCTTGCTGATGTCGGCGATGTTGATCGGCTGTGGGTCCGCGGTTTTTCATCCGGAATCGTCGCGGGTCGCACGGTTGGCCTCGGGCGGGCGCCATGGTCTGGCGCAATCTCTTTTCCAGGTTGGCGGCAATTTTGGCAGCGCCATTGGCCCCTTGCTGGCGGCTTTTATCGTTGCCGCCAACGGGCAAGGCAGTATCGCCTGGTTCGCTCTCGGGGCATTGCTTGCCAGCATTATTCTTTGGCGGATCGGGGCCTGGTATCGCGATCACGTCATCAAGAGCGGACCGTCCAAATCGTCATCACCCGGGCATCGGCTCAGTCGCCGGCAGACAGGCATTGCTTTAGCCATTCTGGTTTGTCTGGTTTTCTCGAAAAATGTGTATTTGGTCAGCATTTCCAGCTTTTACACTTTTTACCTGATTGAGACCTTTCATCTGGCCGTTCGGGATGCCCAGATCTGCCTTTTTATTTTCTTGGGGGCGGTGGCGGCCGGAACGGTTCTGGGTGGGCCTGTCGGCGACAAGATCGGGCGCAAACATGTAATCTGGATTTCTATTCTGGGGGTCGTGCCCTTCACCGTGACACTACCTTATGTCGGACTTTACGCCACGGTGGCGCTGTCGGTCCTGATCGGCCTTATCCTGGCATCGGCCTTTTCGGCCATTGTCGTTTTCGGTCAGGAATTGGTGCCGGGTCGGGTCGGATTGATTGCCGGCCTGTTTTTCGGTCTAGCTTTCGGGGTGGCGGGGGTCGGCGCTGCGCTCTTGGGTATCTTGGCCGATTATACCAGCATCGGCACGGTTTACCGGCTTTGTGGGTTTTTGCCGCTTTTTGGCTTATTGGCAGGATTTTTGCCTGATCTGCGGACAGTCAAGGCAGACGGGTGAGCGCGCTTTCGTTCTAATTAACGCAAATTTTGTTCAATCACTTGCTGGCAACGGTTTAGCCAGCCGAGCCGGGCGATGCGTTTGCGCTGGATCAGGGCGGCAGCCTGCTGATCCCCGCCCTGATCGCGGTCTGACAGCCGCGTCATTTTTTGTTCGATACTGCTTCGTTCAGACTCGTCGCTGTCATGGCCCCGTTCGCTGGCGGCGCGTAAGGAGAATTCCACGCGAACAGCCTCGGCTAAGGCCGCTTTCTGGGCTTCCCAAAAAGATCTTCCGTATAGGATTTCACTCAATTGAAGGCGGATTTCCGGAACCTGGCAGGACTCGTCCAAGACCAGGCTGTTCGGTGGCAAAGTAAGCCAATAGACGATGGCCAGGACTGCAGAGAGGCTAAGGGTGGGGCGGAAAAATTTTCCCATGATGGCTCAGTTAACGTGGCTGTTATCGGAACATTCATACGCATCGACCGGACCATTGTAGGCGTGTCAGGGCGTAAGTATAGCGATTTGCGTTGTAATTTTACCGAGCAATACCTATTGGTTTTGCTGCTGCCGCCCTTGTAAAGGAGCCAAGCTTGGCCCAGCCGTCCATCCTGTCCCGTCTGCGTATCGATCCCTATATCCTGGCGATCTGCGGCATGGTGCTGTTGGCAACCTTTTTACCCTGCCGCGGACAAAGTGCGGTGGTGATGAATGGGGCCACAAAATTTGCTATCGCCTTGCTTTTTTTTCTCTATGGCGGACGCTTGTCCAGCGAAGCGGTAATGGCCGGCTTAACCAATTGGCGCTTACAAATCCTGGTGCTGTTTTGCACCTTCGTGCTGTTCCCGCTTCTTGGTTTGGCGGCGGGCTTTTTGGCCCGACCCTTTTTACCGCCGGCGTTATCGCTTGGGATGATTTTTCTCAGTATGTTGCCGTCGACGGTGCAATCCTCGATTGCCTTTACGTCGATAGGGCGGGGCAATGTCCCGGCGGCGGTTTGCTGTGCTTCCCTGTCCAATCTGGTGGGGATCATCGTGACCCCGCTTTTGGTCGGTACTTTGCTCAGCGTTCATGGTCAAGGCTTTTCCTTGGACGGTGTACGCGATATTGTCGTCCAGCTTTTTCTGCCCTTTTTTATTGGACAATTACTGCGCCGCTGGATCGTCGATTGGCTCCAGCGTTATCGACGTTTGTTGGGGCTGGTGGACCGTGGGTCAATTCTCATGGTGGTATACGCAGCGTTCAGTGAAGGTGTCGTCAATGGCATATGGCAGCAATTGGATATGCTGGATCTCCTCATCCTATTGGCGATCAATATGGGCCTGCTGGCGGTGGTGCTGGGGGTAACCGTCTTGCTGAGCCGCCGTCTGGGCTTTTCCAAAGAGGATGAAATAGCCATCGTTTTTTGTGGCTCAAAGAAAAGTCTGGCCAGTGGCGTTCCGATGGCCAACATATTGTTTGCCGGCAGTTCTGTCGGAATGATTGTGCTGCCTTTGATGTTGTTTCATCAAATTCAATTGATGGTTTGTGCTGTCATCGCTCAGCATTACGGATCGCGCAAAGGCTGACAGCTAGACGCGAACATAGGGTCTAAGGCTATTCGGCTGCGTCCGCCGGAAGGAAGCCGGCTAAAAGGCCAAGGGCAGGCCTTTCGGCCATGGGGCGGGCGAAATCGCTGCTTTGTTTGGCTTTGGCCCGATACATCGCCTGGTCGGCGGATTGGATCAACGCGTCAACCTGACTGGCATTCTGAG
>DUZC01000064.1 GCA_013349735.1 Rhodospirillaceae bacterium | reverse complement strand
GATCTGTGTCTTCTCCGTGAGGGTGAGTCGTTATGATCGGATTTTCAGTCGCCGATTGGATCGGGATGCTGGCGGGGACTTTGACCACTTTGGCGTTTCTGCCGCAGGTTTTGAAGGCCTGGCGCAGCCAATCGACCCAGGATATTTCACTGGGCATGTTCGTCGCCTTTTGTGCGGGGGTAATCTTGTGGTTGGTCTATGGCCTTTTGCTGCGCGCCTGGCCGGTGATCCTTGCCAATCTGGCAACATTACTGTTGGCGGGTCTCATTCTGATTTTAAAATTAAAGCATCTGGCCGATGAAAAAAAACGCCGGCCACAAGGGCCGGCGTCGGAGTGACTTTTCTAATTGGTCTCTTTAGTCTGAGACGACTGGCGGATCAAGGTCCATATCCCAATCGGGTTCCGGCGCTTTAATATTGGCGGCCCACTTCTCAAGCATCACGACATGCTCGGCTTCTTCGTCGGCGAACTCTTTGGCTAACCGTTTGACCTCGGGGTCATTGGTTTTGTAGCTGATATCCGCGTAGTACTGATGGCCGCGCTTTTCGTTCTGCAGAGCCAGATGGATGCAGTGATAGGGGGTCATCAGATAATGGGTCCGCTCCACTGGGGCCGCTTCCGGACCTTCAGCCGTCTGCCACTGATATTCCCAGGGCTTCAACTGGGGCAGGACCATATCCTTGGCGTGCTCTTTGACCTCGGCATGATGCAAACGCGAGAAATGAGCAAGCTTGCGGAACAACTCGGCGACCGCCTCATTGTTATGTACGGCCATGGCATCGGCCAGTTCGTCATAACGTTCGGCGGCTTCCGCCTCGAGTGCGATAGCGTGGGCCAGAAAGGCTGCAACTTCACTCATGATGCAAATTTCCTTTCGAGGTCAGCGATGGTCGCCAGATTGCGTCTGGGCGGCATGAAGGCCTGGCGGTTGCCAGCAAACAAGACGCCGGTGGTGAAGCCGTCATCGGAAGCCAGGCGATGCATGGCTTCGGCGATCAATTGTGCGGGTGTCGCGTCGGACGCATGGACAGCCTGTTTCCAGTCGCGCTGCTCTGGCCGATAAGTGACACAGGGACTTAGAACATGGATCAGTGAGAAGCCGGGATGGTTGATCCCTTCCAGGATCAACCGTGCCACTTCGTTGGGGTTCCCAGCAAAGCCGCGGGCAATGAAATTGGCACCCGCAGCCAAGGCCAACCGGACGGGTTCAACCGGAGAAATCCCGGTGCCCTCTGGGGTCAGTTTGCTGTTGCACCAGTCCGGCGCCGTGGTCGGCGAGGCCTGTCCTTTGGTCATGCCATAGACCTGATTATCCATGACGATATAAGTCATATCGACATTGCGGCGGCAGGCATGCATGAAGTGGTTGCCACCGATGGACAGGCCATCGCCGTCACCGCCGGCGGCCAAGACAGTCAGATCAGGGCGGGCCAATTTTACGCCGGCCGCGATGGCCAACGCACGACCATGAACGCCGTGAAATCCGTATACCTTGGTGTAGGCGGGAATGCGCGAGGAGCAGCCGATTCCGGAAATGAAGGCAATATCTTCGCGCGGGCGGCCCAACTCGGCCAAAGCCTTCGTTACGGCCGAAAGGACAGAGAAGTCACCACAACCTGGGCACCAGATTGGCTTGACGTCGGATTTAAAGTCTTGATGGGTCAAAGGAGTCTGTACGGTCATGGCATTCACTTCCAAGCGGCAAGACGATTGACGATTTCCGCGGGGCGGATGGGGAGCGGTCCAGGCTGGCTGATGACAGCGACGTCCTTGGGCAGGTCGTAATGGGCCCGCAGGAACTTATGGAATTGTTCCGAGTGGGTTTGCTCCACCACCAGAACTTTCTTCACGCCTTTCAGTGCTGCCGCCATTTTTGCCGGTTGAATTGGCAAAATCAGTCTAAGCGAGATCATCTTGGCATTGATGCCCTTGGCCTTGGCACGCAGCAAAGCTTCCTGCACCGGACCGGTTGCCGAGCCCCAAGTGACGACCGCGATCTCGGCGTCGCCTTCGATATCGGCCCAAAGATCACCATAGTCAAAAGCGTCAAGCTTGTGAGCCCGCTTGTCCAGCTGCGACTGATGGTCGCTGGCTTGCGAGGACGGCGTGCCACGTTCGTTATGCTCCAGGCCATCGGCGACATAATTGTTGCCGGGTGTGCCGGGAATGGCCATGGGCGAAATACCGCTGGCTGTCAGGGCATAGCGCTTGTAGTTCTCGATATTGGCTTCCGCCACCAGTCGCTTGGCGACATAGGGGCTCTCCGCCGGCTTTCCAATCAGAGCGCGGGCCTGTCCCATGGCCTGATCCGACAGCACGATGGCCGGTGTCTGGAGCGCCTCGGCCAAATAAACCGCCCATTGCGTGGCATAGAGACAGTCACTGATCGAGTTGGGAGCGACAACCAGATGAGGGGCGTCGCCATGCAAACCATAAACGGCAATATTAAGATCCGACTGTTCAGACTTCGTCGGAATGCCGGTAGACGGACCTCCGCGCATGACATCCACCACCACCAGAGGGGTTTCGGACGCAACCGCCAAACCAAGGGATTCGGTCATCAGAGCCAGACCGGGGCCGGAGGTCGCTGTCGCCGAGGGGATGCCGGCGAAAGAACCGCCGATGACCATGTTGATCGAGGCCAGCTCGTCCTCGGCCTGCACCAGGGCACCGCCGGTCTTGTCCAAAGCTGGTGCCAGCCACTCTAATACCTCGGTGCCGGGCGTAATGGGGTAGGCGGCGACGAATTTGATGCCGCCCTTGAGCGCTCCCAAGCCGGCGGCTTCATTGCCGCTAATATTCCAGCGGACGACGCCGTCTTTGGGCGCGGTGCCCAGCTTGGTGACCGAAGGAAGTATGGCCGCAGCCTCGGCGCCGGCACGAAGGGCGGCGGTTGCTGCCGCAAGAACTTCCTCGCCCTTACGGCCCAACTGGGCCGTCAGTACCGAAAGAATCGAGTCCAAGGGCAAGCCAATCAGCACGGCTGCCGCGCCCAGTCCGACCATATTGACCCGGCCGCCGGGAATCCCGCTGGCAATCGATTTCATCGGCAATTCGGCCGCTCTGGCACCGAATACGGCGATCGGTTCCGGAACTTCGCCCTGTTCGGGGTCGGTCAGGACCAAGCTATTGGCGGCCAGCGGCAGTTCTGCCGCGAAGCGCGCGATATTGCCCCAGTCGAAAGCCACCAGCAGGTCGTAATGATCGTCCAGAGACGAGATGGGCTTGGTTGATATCCGCAGCAAAGCCGCGGCTTCACCCCCGCGGATCTGCGGTCCCATGGACCGCGTCATCAACCCGTAAAACCCCGCCTTGGACGCCGCGTCGAGCAATATTTGCCCTGCCGTCATTGCCCCCGCGCCACCGCTCCCGGTGAGCGCCACCGATACAGAATAACCTGACATGGTCCCTCTCGCTGGTTTGTGTTCGACGTCACATCGCCGTCTGGCTCAAGAATGCCAAACGAAAAATAAGTGATTCCACGGATCGCGGCTTGGCGCTGTGAGCGATAAAAGAATGGCAGATTAGCAATCGCTTCCATCCTCCTTCGATACGCAGCGGGTCTGACGCCCCCTTTTTTCGGCGCGAACAATAGCAAATTGCGGCGCCTGTTGTCATGGGCTCTTAACAGTATTTGAAAAGTTTTCGCTGAATGGCCAAGTTCACGGTGAAGGTCGTATTTCCAAAAGCCCACTTATTCGGATTTAGAGCCGCCTTCTTCAAGCCCTATCGGCTTTTTGGCGCGGGTACCACGGCTCCGTTTTGGTTTCGCCTTGATCGGCTTTTCAGCCTCGGCTGGTGGATCCACGTCCGGTTTGGCCACAGGGAATGGCAGTTGGCGAATAAATTCAGGAACATGAACGCCAAAACCAACCGTGTTATCGGGATTGTTTAATTCGCCGATTCCTAGACGATCAACCTTTCCATAGTCTTTGCGGCGCCCTTGCCGATCCCTTTCGCGGTCCGGCTCTCGGACAGGCTTTGGCTTGGGCGGCACCACCGGTGCCGGTGCCGATGCCGATGCCGATGCCGATGACGGCGCGGGCTTGGGCGCTTCGGCTCTGGGTTCCCGAGGGGAAGGTTTAGAGCTTCTTCCGCCACGTCCCGGCGGACGGCGTCCGCCGCGATGCCCCGAGGCGTTCATGTCCAGAGGCAGTTCCGGCAACCCTTCGATCGGCATTCGAAGAATTTCCTTGCCAATCAGCGCGACGATGGACGCAACGAATTTGCCATCTTCGGGGGTCGCGAGGGTAAATGACCGGCCAAGTTTTCCGGCCCGGCCCGTGCGGCCAATCCGATGGGCATAGTCCTCGGCATGATGGGGCACATCAAAATTGAAGACATGAGACAGATTGGATATGTCCAGCCCCCGCGCGGCCACATCCGAGCAGACCATCAAACGGACGCTGCCATTCTTAAACCGCTCTAGCGTTTCCGTACGGGAAGACTGCGCCATGTCGCCATGCAGTTGCACGACATCAAAGTCATGTTTGGCTAAAGAACGGCAAAGGATATCGACATCGCGTTTGCGATTGCAGAAAATCAAGGCGTTTTTTACGTCCTCAACACGGATAAGGTGACGCAACGCCTCACGTTTATCGATATCTTCGCAGACGACCAGAAATTGTTCGACGGTCGTGGCCGTTGAGGCCTGTGGTGCGACGGAAATTTCTTTTGGATTGATCAGGAAGGCGTCGGCCAGACGACGGATTTCCGGGGCCATCGTAGCAGAAAAAAACAAGGTCTGACGGATCTTCGGCAAAAACGAAACAATGCGCTCTACATCCGGAATAAATCCCATATCCAGCATGCGGTCCGCTTCGTCAATAACCAGGACCTTAACATCATTAAGCAAAATGCGACCGCGCTCAAACAGATCGAGCATGCGTCCCGGCGTCGCGATCAGAACGTCAACCCCGCGATCGAGGAGCTTTTCCTGATCACCAAAGCTTTCGCCGCCAATCAGTTTGGCCATGGTCAGGCGGTGATATTTTCCATAGCGCTCAAAGCTTTCTGAAACCTGGCTGGCCAATTCACGGGTTGGCGCCAAGATCAAGGACCGCGGCATCCGGGCCTTGGCACGGCTGCCAGCCAGTATTTCGATCATTGGCAAGGTGAATCCGGCGGTCTTGCCTGTACCGGTCTGGGCAACGCCAAGAACGTCGCGCCCCATTAAAACCACGGGAATGGCTTGAGTTTGGATCGGCGTGGGTGTCGAATACCCAGCTTCCTCCACGGCCCTTACGGTCTCAGGGCCCAGGCCTAAATCGGCAAATGTCATGGGTGGTTCTAAATCCGGCAAATCGGAGGCGCCAAGGTCAATCTTAAAGGGCAACGGGAAACTGTTGTGAGCCGGGATAATAGTGGGTCAAGCGATGCTGTCAAATATATGGTTTGGGCCAAGGGGGTATTTAGACGAAAATAGCGGCCGAATTTGGAGATTGGGTGATGAAGATCCTCGCGGAAACATCGATTCTGATGATTATTGATGTGCAGGAGCGCTTAGCGCCGGTTTGCTCTGACCCGCGCCGGGTTATCCGGGGGTGCGGCTTGTTAATGCGGGCGGCGCAGCGCCTGAATGTGCCCTGTATCGTAACAGAGCAATATCCGGCAGGGATAGGGCCGACGATTTTTGACCTTCGTGAATGGATGCCCATCGAAGGGGCGCAGGCCAAGATGACCTTTAGCTGCGTCGATGATGCCGTCATTTTACAGAGGCTGCGAGGGTCGGGCCGGCGACAAGTGGTTCTGGCTGGGCTGGAAGCGCATGTTTGTGTTTTGCAAACGGCATTGGGATTGAAGGAAATCGGTCATGACGTCTTCGTCGTGGTTGATGCCAGTGCGTCCCGCCGCGCCGAAAGTGAAAGTCTGGCCTGGGCGCGGCTTGGCCAGGCCGGCATCGGGCTGGTATCTCTGGAAATGGTCTTTTTCGAGTGGCTTCGTCGCGCTGGGACGCCAGAGTTCAAGGAATTGGTTGCTCTCATCAAATAGAGGATAAAATGAAGCGCATGCCTTTGCTGCTCTGTCCCGGTTTGCTTAACGATCAAAGATTGTGGGCGCATCAATTGGACGGTCTGGCTGATTTGGCAGAGATGCAGGTGGCCGACTTAACAGGCCAGGAGTCGATCGCGGCCTTGGCTAACAATTTGCTGTCCAAAGCCCCGGATCGATTTGCCCTGGCAGGGCTGTCGATGGGCGGGTATGTAGCATTTGAAATCCTAAGACGAGCCCCGGAACGGGTTGACCGGCTCGCTTTATTCAATACCTCCGCCCGGCCCGATACGCCCGAGGCCACGCAACGTCGTCTTGAATTGCTGGATATCACCAAACGGGGTGGTTTTGGCAAAATTCCCCGCCCACTTCTGGCGACGCAGCTTCACCCCGACCATCTTGATTTGCCGCATATCGGGTTGGTCGCACTGGCCATGGCCGAAACGGTCGGCGCCCTTGGTTTTATCCACCAGCAGACCGCGATCATGACCAGGCCGGACAGTCGGCCTGGATTGTCGGCCGTCGCCGCGCCGACATTGGTTGTCGGCGGGCAGCAGGATGGCTTGACCACACCGGCCATCATGCAGGAAATAGCCGATGGGATTCCCGGTGCAAGATTGGTTCTAGTCGATCATTGCGGGCATTTATCCCCGCTGGAACAGCCCTCGGTCGTCACCGCCTTGTTGCGGGAGTGGCTTCAGTCCTGAATTATACTGATTTTCAGGTCTTGCTGCCCGCCGACAGCGAGGCTTTGCGCTGGCGATATTCCTCTATCCGCGATTGCCGATAGGCGTCGGCCGCACGCTTCGCTTCCTCGCGTTCGGCTTGGGTTTGCGGTGCCCGGACGGCCGGAGCGTTCGCTCCCATAGGCTTGCTGCCTGCTGGAGGGCCGCTGTCCAGTGCCTTAGTCTCTGAAAATTCCCACAGCAACAGACCAACCGGTGGGCGATGTGCCACGGAGTCATCGGCTGCGGCGAATTGCGCGGTCATTTCGCCATGGCGCCGGGCCTGATCCCAGACGGACATCAATTTATCTTTATAGGCTTTGGCCAGATTAGGCGTTTGTGAATGGTAATAAGCGCCGGCGGTCGGCCAATTGCCGGCATCCTTAAATAGGTCCGATAAGAAATGCGCGGCATAGGCCACATTTGTCTTCGGGTCGAAGGCGTCGTCGAGCGTCGCAAAGGCGTCAGGATGGGCCTGCAGGTTTACTTGCATGCAGCCGACATCGATATTGCGCACCCCATTGGCCAGTAATCGGCGTACTTCGTCCTTCGCCGCCTCTTTGCTCGGCAAATATTGTCCCTCGCCCTCGGCGGTTACGGTCCAGGGCCAGGCAAAACTTTCCCGGCGTTCCGTGTCCCATCGGCCAGATTCCACCAACGAGATCGCGTGCAAAAGCTGCTTGGGAATGCCCATCAAGCTTTCCTGGCGCGCTGTTTCGCTCTGGCAAAGAGCGCGGTCAGCCAGGGCCAGCGCTGGGGCCATCAATCCGCCGGCAAAAATAACGGCTACAAAGACGGTAATCAGAAGGGCGAAGCGTCGCATGGTCATTCCATCGGTCGTCGGGCCTGGCAAGAACAGCCAGCAAGTCAGGAATGCGAATCTCGTGCCAACCTAGCTATGCGCTCAGTGCATAGCTAGGTTGCGCCATGAAAAGTGGCGGAAGTCTAGGAAATCCCAGCGCTAGATAAGGTGTTTCTGGCTTTTTTTCTTGCAATGCAGCGTAAGGTTTCGTAAATTTTGCACTGCAGCAAATCGGACAGTCTCAGACCGTCCACTTGTCTGCCTTTCTTGGACGTTTCCTCCCTAAACTTGGGCCGTGTCTTCGGACACGGCCTTTTTTCTGGGATAACAGTAATTTTGTCTCGCCATGGCCAGTTTAAGGGGCAAAAAGATGACAGAAAACATACTGTCGCGGATGCTTTCCGCCAAATTACCTTGCTACTGCCTTACCAAAGCGGCGGAACATCAACTTCACGAAGAAGGTTGCTTATACCGGATTGTCCGAGAAGGGGTCTCGGAAATCGAGAGTTTGCGCGCGGAAATCAATAGGCTCCGCCAAGCCGAGCCAGTTTTGGCAAAACCTTCTTTTGACAGAAACTGCTGGGTTCGATTGATGTGCTATTTTGGCACGGACGGGGTTTGGAACAGTGATGACGAAACCGCTGACGTTCGGGCTCTCCCTTTCAGTCAAGGCTTGCAAAGCGATATCGTCGCTTGGCGTAATTCAGAAACGACGGCCGCAGCCGATGTTGAAAAGTTCACCAACCGCGCCATCATTTTGGCCAGACGCATAAAGAGTGAATTGCCGCATTGGAAGGTAATTTTCGTCGACCAGAGTAAGTCCGGTCCCGATGTGCGCAGTAAGGACACCATTGAAATAGAGATTACCTGAGGCTCAGAATCGCTTATCAATTTTGACGCATAAACTTTTGCAGGGGGAAGCCAGCCTTGACCCTTGTCAGGGCTGACGATAATGTTACCGACGATGGTTCCTCGCGCGGTCTTCGACAGCCGGGGTGAAAAGGGAACACGGGGCGGCGCTTTTGCTTGATCCGTGGCTGCCCCCGCAACTGTGAGCGGTTAGAATCCGGCGCGATGATCGCCACTGGCCGCAGTCCCGACGTCCACCGGGGGACTGCATTTTGGCTGGGAAGGCTAGAGCTGGGGTTCGGTGATCCGCAAGCCAGGAGACCTGCCATCATCCTTGCGTGCCAGACGCAATCCCGGGCGGGGTGCTCCGGGTTTGTCCAGGTCGGGCCGCTTGTCGGATCGAGGGTGGATGTTATGCACATTATGGAGGGATATCTTCCCGCAGCGCATGCGGCAGGATGGTTTGCCGTCTCGGCACCATTCGTCATTATCGGTGGCTTGCGGCTAAAAGCCATTGTCGCAGAGCGTCCTCAGGCGAGATTGACTTTGGCCGCCGCCGGGGCATTTGCTTTCGTACTTTCGGCGTTGAAAATGCCGAGTGTCACCGGGTCCTGTTCCCACCCCACGGGAACGGGCCTGGGTGCGGTGGTTTTTGGGCCAATGGTCATGGCTGTTTTAGGGTCCATTGTCCTGTTATTCCAGGCGTTGCTGTTGGCTCATGGTGGCTTGACCACCTTAGGGGCCAATGTTTTTTCCATGGCCATCGCCGGCCCTTGGGTCAGTTGGGCCATTTGGCGCTTGGCCGGCAAAGCAGGGGCCTCGGTGGCGATCAGCATTTTTTTGGCTGCGGCCTGTGGTGATCTGGCAACTTATGCCGTCACGTCGGCGCAACTGGCGCTGGCTTATCCCGACCCGGTCTCGGGTTTCTTTGGCGCTGTCATCAAATTCGGTTCGGTCTACGCCATTACCCAGATCCCCTTGGCAATTGCCGAGGGTTTGTTGACGGTGGTGGTAATCAACGCATTGTCCGGGCGCTCGGGCATGGCTGACGAAGTTCAAATCTTATCAGGTGAAT
>DUZC01000063.1 GCA_013349735.1 Rhodospirillaceae bacterium | reverse complement strand
GCTCGGGACCGATCAGATCGATCATCGCGCCAGGTGACAGGGCTTCGGTGGGAATGGCGGTCACGTCAAAAGCGATGAGATCCATGGACACTCGGCCGACCACCGGTACGCGCCTCTCTCCGACAAAGCCGTAGCCGCGATTGCCGAGAGACCGGAAATAGCCGTCGGCATAACCGGCGGCGACAATCGCCAGGCGACCCGCAGCGGCCATATGGTGGGTGGCACCATAACCAACGCTGTCGCCGGCGTCAACGTCCCGCAACTGAATGATTTTTCCTTGCAGACGAACCACTTGGGTCATCGGATTGGGCGCATCAGCGTTGGGCGCGACTCCGTAAAGGGCCGCGCCGGGCCTGACCCAGTGGCCATGCCAGGCGGGCCCAAGAAAAATCCCTGACGAGGCGGCCAGGCTGGTTTCCAGCCCTGGGAAGAGCTGGCTGATCTTCTGAAATGCAGCCAATTGGCGGCTATTCAAGGGGTCATTCGGTTGATCTGCCGAGGCCAGATGGCTCATCACCATAATCAGACCCAGCCGCGAAAGCATTGACCGATCCGCAGCCAGCAAGCTTGCCTGCTCGGCCCTTAATCCAAGGCGGGCCATGCCGGTGTCCAGATGAAGGACACAGGCCCGATTGGTCCCGGTTTTATCGGCAAGGGCGGCCCAGCCAGCCACTTGCTCTAAAGAATTCAAGACCGGAATTAAATCATGGGCGGCGAATGCTGCTTCGGTTCCAGGAAAGGGGCCGTTTAATACCAGGATTTCCAAGCCCGCCAAGAGCGGGCGCAGCCTGAGCCCTTCTTCCAAGCTTGCTACAAAGAACCGTCGGCAGCCGGCGGCCGCCAGGGCTGGCGCCACCCGATCGGCGCCAAGCCCATAGGCATCCGCTTTGACGACGGCGCCGGCCTGGCAGCCGGGGCTTAGCCGCGCCGTTAGCGTCTGCCAGTTGCTGACGATGGCTTGCAGGTCGATGGACAACAGGGACCCTTCGTCCTCGGGCGACAGGTACATCGAGAAACTCATTCGTCAGCCGTTGGCGTGCCATGCCAGGCGTCAAGATCGGCGAATTTCGTATATTGGCCGTCAAAGAACAGACGCACCGTTCCGACCGGGCCATGGCGCTGCTTGGCGACGATCGCTTCGGCCGTATTCCAGACTTCTTCGCAGCGCGCCTGCCAGGCCGCATGCCGGCTATTGAATTTTTCTTCACTTTCGTCTGGCCGGCGTCCGGGGGCGGCGCGTTCCAGATAATATTGTTCCCGGAACACAAACATCACCACATCGGCATCCTGCTCAATCGACCCCGATTCTCGCAGGTCGGCCAATTGCGGGCGCTTGTCTTCCCGCTGTTCGACCGAGCGGGACAATTGTGACAGCGCCAGCACCGGCACGTTCAATTCCTTGGCCAAGGCTTTGAGGCCGCGGGTAATTTCTGAAATTTCCTGAACACGGTTTTCCGCGCGCTTGCCAGCACTGCCGGACAGCAACTGCAAATAATCGATGACGATCATGCCAAGTCCACGGGTCCGTGACAGACGGCGTGCCCGGGTGCGCAAGGCGGAAACCGTCAGAGCCGGCGTGTCATCGATATAGAGTGGCAGGTTGTAAAGTTCCTGCGACGCCACCACCAGCCGATTGAACTCGTCTTGATTTAATTCCCCTTGGCGCAGTTTATGCGAATTGATCTCACAGCGTTCGGCAAGAATGCGGGTCGCCAATTGATCCGCCGACATTTCCAAGGAAAAGAAGGCCACCACGGCGCCGTCAACGACGGTTTCCTGGCCGGCTGCCGAACGTTCGACGCGATAGGCCTGGGCGGCATTGAAGGCAATATTGGTGGCCAGCGCTGTTTTGCCCATGGACGGGCGTCCCGCCAGGATCAACAGATCCGAGCGATGTAAGCCGCCCAGTTTGGTGTCGAGATCCCTAAGCCCGGTGGTGACGCCCGACAGCTTTCCATCCCGCTTGCGGGCCATCTCGGCCTGATTGATGGCCGCGATCATGCTGGTTTTGAAGGGTTGGAACCCGCCTTCGGCTTGTCCCATCGTCGCCAGATCGAAGAGTTTCTGTTCCGCGTCCTGGATCTGATCTTTTGCGTCGAGGTCGATGTCTGGACGATAGGCGTCGTTGACCAGGTCTTCACCCAGCGCGATGAGTTCGCGGCGCAAATGCAGATCGAAAATCAGGCGCCCGTAATCCTCGGCATTGATAATGCTGGCGGCGGCGGCGGCCAGGCGCGCCAGATAGGCGTCGCCGCCCAGTTCCTGAAGGTCCGCATCATTGGACAGATAGGTTTTTAAAGTGACCGGGTTGGCAATCTGGTTGCGATTGGTTAATTGCCGGACTGCTTCGTAAATCCGGCCATGCACCGGTTCAGCGAAATGTTCAGCCAACAAAAACTCAGACACTTTTTCCAGTGCCCGGTTGTTCATCAAGACGGCGCCCAACAGCGCCTGTTCGGCCTGATAATTATGAGGAGGTGTCCGGACCAGAAGATCATCGGCCGGCCGGGCGGCAAGGGGAAGAGAGGTAAGCATCCGACGATGCTATCAGAAGCGAGGGGTTCGCTGCACGGCGAAACATTGCCCGGAGGCTGTGGATAGCGGGATTAAAGGCTGTGAACTATGGGGATAAGTTTTCGCCTCCCCTGGGACCCGCCAGCCGGGATCAAGCCGGCGGCGGTTCCGCGAGAGGCGAAAGAAAAAGTTCAGCCCTCTTCGGTCGGTTCGGCGGCGGCAGAGAGCTCGTCTTCAGCCGGGGCCACCTCTTTCACTTGGCCGCGGGCGGCGCGTTGGGCCTCTTCCTGCGAACGGGCGACCGTAACGGTGACGCTGATGGAAACTTCCGGATGTAACGAGACCCGCAAGGCGTAGGAGCCCAGGCTTTTGATTGGGGTATCCAGCGAAACCTGCCGACGCTCGACATTGAAGCCGGCTTCTTTGATGGCATCTGCCACATCCCGTCCGGTAACGGAACCGTACAGCATGCCGCCTTCACCGGCTTGGCGAATGATCAGGATGGATAATGCGTCCATCTTGGCGGCCACGGCCTGGGCTTCTTCGCGGCGCTTCAGGTTTTGCGCCTCAAGCTGCACCCGCTCCGATTCGAAACGCGCCTGATTGGCTTTGGTGGCGCGCAATGCTTTCTTTTGCGGCAAGAGAAAATTACGGGCAAAGCCAGGCTTCACCTTAACGGTGTCGCCCATCTGACCCAGCTTTTCAATGCGCTCAAGCAGGATGACTTCCATTACTCTTCCTCCTGGCCGCTGCCGGCGGGATGCCGCCGCAGCTTCGTCCAATGACTAACTAAACCTATTCCGGCGACAGCCACCAAAGACCAGCCGAACATCGCAAAAAACACCAAATAAAACAACGCCAGCAACAGTCCTGCCTGGGACCGCCGCTGCAAGACCCGATGCACCAAGGCCAAACCCGCCAGTGCAAAGGGCCATAACAATGTCACGGCGGCATTGCGCGCCAGATACCCAGCATCACCGCCCGCCGCAAAACCAAGCCCTGCCACCGCCAGCAACCCGATCATCAGCCAATTTGGCAGATCGAGCCGGCTATAGCTGGGCGTCGGCCTCAAAGCATAGCCGGCCCGGGCTGCAACCCACTGACCCAACGCCCCATTGACCGACGCCATCAAGAACCAGGCGCCACTCAACATGGCCGGGAACAAAGCCGACCAAATCACCACCGCTTGCGTCTTGACGTCAGGCGGCAAACTGCCGCCCACTTCCTCGACAAAACGACGAACGGTGTCTTCGGCCATCGCCTCGACACCGGTTCCCGGCACAACCACCAAAGCGGCACCGAAAACCGTCAGCGCAACGGCCGTCACTGCCAGCCAGGCCAAAATCAAGCCGGGCGGATACCAATCGATCGCGCCGTCTTGACCCTGGCGCCATAAAAGGCTCTGGCGGACCAGAACCGTTGCCGGCAGCAAGGCAACCACCACAAAGGCCAGGGCCGTCGGCGGCGCCACCAGGGCAATGACGGCCAATGCCAAAACGGCACTGACCGCAAAAGCCCTCAGGCCGAAACTCAGCCCGACCAAAACCACGGGCAAAGGCGTCACATAAGCCAGGAAAACCCCGACCGCGCCGCCACTCAGCACCGACAGAAAAACAAGCGCGCTGGCAAAGCCCGCCGCAACTGCCAGGCCGAGGCCCTTGGCCATTTCCCGACGGGTCTTACTTCACGACGTAGGGAAGCAGTCCCAGGAAACGGCTGCGCTTAATCGCCTTGGCCAGTTCGCGCTGTTTTTTTGCAGAAACAGCGGTAATCCGGCTTGGGACAATCTTGCCGCGCTCGGAAATAAAGCGCTGCAGCAGTTTAACGTCCTTATAGTCGATAATCGGTGCCGCATCGCCAGAGAACGGACATGTCTTGCGCCGACGGAAGAATGGCCGTCTGGGCGCGCCAGCGCCGGCCGGACGCGGTCCGGTGGGCGTGCGGGGTTGACCCTCGGTCCTCATGCTACATCTCCATCCAGGGCGCGGGGCGGGCGAGAAAATCCACCCTCACGGCCATATCCACCGCCATCGCGGCCGAATCCACCTTCGCGCCTGGGGCGGTCTTCGCCATCCCGGCGGGGTGGGCGGTCATCGCGCTGGTTTTTGCTTTGCATAACCGCCGACGGACCTTCCTCGAGCTGTTCGACGCGGACCGTCAAATACCGCAAGATGTCCTCGTTGATGGACATTTGACGCTCGAACTCCTTTACCGCGGAGGACGGCGCATCAAGATTGAACATCACATAATGGCCCTTGCGATTTTTTTTGACGCGATAGGCGATATTCCGCAGGCCCCAATATTCGCGTTTGGTCACCTGACCGCCCTGAGCGGTGATAAGATTAGCAAATTCATCGATCAAGCTGTCCACCTGCGTGGTGGCAATATCTTGGCGTGCGATGAAAACGCACTCATATAACGACATCCAAGCACTCCTTTTGGCTTGTCTCTTCCCTGGCGCAATTCCAGGATGGAACCGCATCGGGCATAGCCGGCACCCTGCCGGCAAGGAGCAAGAAGGCGCGCAATATACACGAATTGTCTTGGGGTGCAAGGATTGGAACAGCCCGAATTTGGCGTAGGCTTGCAGCCCCTCTTGACAGTCTTTCTATCAACGCTATTCCTACGGGGGTCGCTATTTTGTCAGGGGGCTGCATGTCGCGGGCAATCGTGTTTCCAGGTCAGGGGTCGCAGGCTGTGGGTATGGGGCGTGAACTGGCGGAGGCCTTTTCCGCCGCGCGCGAGGTTTTTGAAGAAGTTGATGAGGCCCTGCAGCAAAAGCTTTCACGCTTGATCTGGGAGGGGCCGGAGGCCGACCTGACCCTTACCGAAAACGCCCAGCCGGCCCTGATGGCCATGAGTATGGCGGTGGTGCGGGTGCTGTCCGATCAGGGCAATTGGCATGTCAAAGATCAGGTGGCTTATGTCGCCGGTCACAGTCTTGGTGAATATTCAGCCCTGGCGGCCGCAGGCAGCCTGACCTTGTCCGATACCGCCCGCTTGCTGAAATTGCGAGGACAGGCCATGCAAAAGGCGGTCCCGGTGGGACAAGGCGCCATGGCCGCTTTGCTCGGGGTTGATCTTGATCTGGCCCGCGCAATTGCCGCGGAGGCGGCGGCCGGCGAGGTCTGTGCGGCGGCGAATGACAATGCGCCGGGCCAGGTTGTGGTCAGCGGGACCAAGGCGGCGGTCGAGCGGGCGATGGCTCTGGCCGCTGAAAAGGGCTTTAAGCGCTCAATGTTGCTTCCGGTTTCCGCGCCCTTTCATTGTCCCTTGATGCAGCCGGCTGCCGATGCCATGGCTGAAGCCTTGAGCCGAGTCACTTTGCGGGCGCCGGTGGTTCCTCTGATGGCCAATGTCACGGCGGCCGCCGTGACGAACCCCGATGAAATCCGTAGCTTGCTGGTTGCGCAGGTGACCGGAACGGTGCGCTGGCGCGAAACTGTTCTGGCTATGCAAGCCATGGGGGTCGACCGGTTGGTGGAGGCTGGTGCCGGCAAGGTCCTGGCCGGATTGGCCAAGCGTATTGATAAGGAACTTCTGGCGGTTTCTCTGCAAACGCCGGCCGATATTGAAGCCTTTCTTAAAGGCTGAAAGGAAAAACTGCCGATGTTCAGTCTTAAGGGAAAGACCGCTTTGGTAACCGGCGCTTCGGGCGGGATCGGTGGGGCCATCGTGCGCGCCCTGGCGGCTCAAGGCGCCATCGTCGGCCTGTCCGGCACCCGCAAAGAAGCCCTTGAGGCTTTGTCCGCTGACGTGTCGGGCCGGGTCCTGCCCTGCAATCTGGCCGACGTCACCGCTGTGGAACAACTGATCAAGGACGCCGAGGCGGCTTTAGGGTCGGTTGACATTCTGGTCAATAATGCCGGGCTTACCCGTGACGGTTTGGTGCTGCGGATGAAAGACGAAGATTGGCAGACCGTCATCGATGTCAATCTAGGCGCCGCATTCCGGCTGTCGCGCGCGGTCCTGCGCGGCATGATGAAGCGGCGGTTTGGCCGCATCATCAATATCAGTTCCATCGTCGGGGTGACCGGAAACCCTGGTCAGGTCAATTATGCCGCGTCCAAAGCGGGGATGATCGGGATGTCCAAAGCCCTGGCGCAGGAAGTGGCTTCACGGGGGATTACGGTCAACAGCATTGCGCCGGGGTTTATTACCTCGGCGATGACCGACGATCTTACCGAAGACCAGAAAGCCAAACTTCTGGCGGGCATTCCGCAAGGCCGCATGGGCGAACCTGGCGAAGTGGCGGCAGCGGTGGTCTATCTTGCATCGGATGAGGCCGCCTATGTCACCGGCCAGACGCTCCATATCAATGGTGGGATGGCGATGATTTAGTCGGGATGGCACCGGGGACAGACTTAACCTTCCCCGGTGCTGGCCAAGCCGGGAAAAGTGTGCTACGAAACGCCACTTTTGCCCGGATGGGGGGCTCGGCCAAGCTCGACCGCCCTGATTGCACCTCCTGCCCAACTGAGACAGATCAAGGGGTTATAATATGTCTGATATCGCCGAGAGGGTTAAAAAAATTGTTGTCGAGCACCTTGGCGTCGAAGAGTCCAAGGTTACCGAGACGGCGAGCTTTATTGACGATTTGGGGGCGGACAGCCTCGATACCGTCGAATTGGTGATGGCCTTTGAAGAAGAATTCGGTTGCGAAATCCCTGATGACGCCGCCGAGAAAATTCTTACGGTGAAGGACGCCATTGATTTCATTCAGGCGCATAGCTGAAACATTTGCTTCTGTCGCGTCAGCGGAACAGCCGTTGACGCGACCGGTTTCCTTCAGGACAGGGGTCATCGGAACGCATGAGACGGGTTGTTGTTACCGGCCTAGGGTTGGTCACTCCGCTGGGCGTCGGCCATAAGGCGAACTGGGACCGCCTGACCAAGGGGATGTCTGGCCTGCGGGCCATTGAGCATTTCGATGTCTCGGATCTGCCGGCTAAAATTGCCGGTCTGATTCCAACCGGCGTTGGTGAACCGCATCTTTTCAATCCGGATGCCGTGGTAACGCCGAAAGATCGGCGACGCATGGATGATTTCATCGTCTATGCCTTGGCAGCGGCCACCGAAGCGCTGGACGATGCCGGCTGGCATCCCACCGAAGAAGAAGACCGCGAACGGACCGGTGTGATGATCGGCTCTGGGATCGGAGGGCTTCCTTCGCTCACCGCCGGGGCTCAGACTTTGGCTGAAGGTGGGCCACGCAAGATTTCGCCCTTTTTTATTCCTGCCAGCCTGATCAATTTAGCCTCGGGTCACGTTTCCATTCGGTTCGGACTGAAGGGTCCCAATCACTCGGTGGTGACCGCCTGCTCAACCGGCGCCCATGCGATTGGCGACGCGGCGCGCTTGATCATGTTTGAGGATGCCGATGTGATGGTGGCTGGCGGCGCCGAGGCCGCGGTTTGCCGCATGGGTATGGCCGGTTTCGCAGCAGCCCGGGCCCTGTCCACAAATTTTAATGACACGCCCACCCGGGCATCGCGCCCCTGGGACAAGGCCCGTGATGGCTTCGTCATGGGAGAAGGTTCGGGGATTGTGGTGCTTGAAGCTTACGAACACGCCAAAAAGCGTGGGGCAAAAATTTACGCCGAAATTATCGGCTATGGAATGTCGGGTGATGCGCATCACATCACGGCACCGGCCGAAGATGGGAATGGCGGGTTCCGCTCCATGCGGGCTGCGGTGAAACGGGCCGGTCTCAATGTCGAGGATATCGACTATATCAATGCCCATGGGACCTCGACGCCGCTGGGTGACGAGATCGAACTGAGTGCGGTCAAGCGTCTTTTCGGCGCGCATGCCTATAATTTGTCGATGTCGTCGACAAAGTCGGCAATTGGGCATCTGTTGGGAGCGGCCGGAAGCGTCGAAGCCATTTACTCTATTCTGGCGATCAATCACGGGCTGGTTCCGCCGACCCTGAACCTTGACGACCCCTCCGATGGTTGCGACATTGACCTGGTCCCCCATCAGGCCAAAGAGCGTAAGGTGAGGACGGTTCTGTCCAATAGCTTCGGATTTGGTGGGACGAACGCCTCACTTGTCTTCAGGGCCGTTTGATCATTTGATGAGACGCTGGCTTTTCCGTTTGCTTCTGGCCCTTGCGGTAAGCGCTGCGATGGTGGGCGGGGGTTTGGTTTGGGCTTATGGCCGTTTAACGGTTGCCGGTCCCTCTTTGGGGCAAAGTTCCGCGGTTATTGCCAAAGGCATGAACAGCCGGGCCATCGCCATCGCTTTGAAAGAGGCGGGCGTTATCGAGTCTCCCTGGCTTTTTCTCGTGGATGCCTGGCTGAGTGGCCGCCATGGGTTGCAGGCTGGCGAATATAGTTTTCCCGCGCATGCCAGTATCGCCACAATATTGGATATGATGCGTCACGGCCAGGTGGTGGTCCATAAATTTACCCTTGCCGAAGGTCTGACCGTCTTTCAGGTCGAAGCCCAGTTACGCCAGGCCGAGGGACTTACCGGCACTCCTTCGACGCCTCCGGATGAAGGCAGCCTTTTGCCTCAAACCTATCATTATTCGCTTGGGGACAGTCGGGACGGCTTGCTGAGTCGGATGGCCACGGCGATGAATGAGGCCTTGGACGGTCTTTGGCCAAAGCGGGCCGAGGGATTGCCCCTGAGCAATAAAATTGAGGCTTTGGTTTTGGCGTCGCTGGTCGAACGGGAAACCGCCGTTGCCGAAGAACGTCCGCATGTTGCCGCCGTCTTCCTGAATCGGCTGCGCCAGCATATGAAGCTGCAGTCAGATCCCACGGTCATTTTTGCCGTAAGCAATGGCGAGGGGTTCCTCGATCGGCCGCTCAGTCAGAAGGATCTGGCCATCAACAGCCCTTTTAACACTTATGCCGTGGAAGGGTTGCCGGCAGGTCCGATCTGCAATCCCGGCTTGGCCAGTCTTATCGCAGTTTTGCATCCGGCGCAGAGCGATGATCTCTATTTTGTCGCAGATCGGTCGGGAGGTCATGCTTTTGCCAAAAGTCTGGCGGAACATAACCGTAATGTTGCCAGGCTGCGACAGATGGAACAGGGCGCTATCGCGGCTCCCTCGGTACACAAAGCGAAGTCAGCGCACTGAACGGCGGCAAGGTAAAGCATGGATCATTTGCTTGCCGGCTATCGTCACTTCCGCGAGGTATATTTTAGTGCCAATCGCGGTCTGTTTGACCAGTTGGTCCAGGGGCAGGCTCCCAAAGCGATGGTGATCGCCTGTTGTGATTCTCGCGTTGATCCGGGGCTTATTTTCGATGCGAAGCCGGGCGAAATTTTTTCGCTGCGCAATGTGGCCAATCTGGTTCCACCTTATAGCCCTGACGACCTATATCATGGCACCAGCGCCGCCATTGAATTTGCGGTCCGCACTCTGAAGGTCGCCCATATTATT
>DUZC01000062.1 GCA_013349735.1 Rhodospirillaceae bacterium | reverse complement strand
TCGCATCTTTTGGCGGATATTGAAGAAATCTGCGACCGGATTGCGGTCATCCATGATGGTCGGATGGTCTTTATCGGCACGGCGGACGAATTAATCAAAAGGCACCAGGCCGTCAATCTTGAGCGGGCTTTCCTTACGGCCATCGAGACCGCATGACATCAGGTTAAGGCCGGTTGGCGGAAAAACGGCCAAAGCAAATCGCTTTACCCTAAAGACAGGCTCGAGGTGTCGACCGATTTCAGACCCTCGCCGCCGGAGAGCTTTTCCCTTTGCATCAGCATCTTCAGGTCGCCGGGGCTATCGGCTTCGGCCAAGGCAATCTCTTCATCCACTTCGCCTTCCTGCCATAAATTAAACAGGGCCTGGTCGAAGGTTTGCATCCCTTGCTCGGTATTCTCCGCCATCACCGGCTTGATTTGCTTAACCTCGCCTTTGCGGATCAGTTCCTTGATCAGGCCCTGATTCAACAAGATCTCAAGGGCGGCGCGTCGCCCGCCGGTCTTGGTGCGGATCAGTCGCTGCGATAAAATGCCCCGCAAATTGAGCGAAAGATTGAGCAAAACCTGATTTTGGACCGAACGATCAAAGAAGTTGATGATCCGTTCGATGGCCTGATTGGCATTGTTGGCATGCAGGGTCGCCATGGCCAGATGGCCGGTTTCGGCGATATTCATGGCGTGTTCCATCACCAGATGGTCCCTGATTTCTCCCACCAGAATCGAATCGGGCTTTTGGCGCAAGGCATTCTTAAGCGCCGCTTCGAAGGATTTCGTGTCAACCCCCACTTCGCGCTGGGTAATCAGGCATTTCTGGTGCTCGTGGACATATTCGATGGGGTCTTCGATGGTGATGATATGGCCCGGCTCTTTTTTGTTGCGATAATCGATCATGGCCGCCAGCGATGTCGATTTACCCGAGCCGGTGCCGCCCACGACAATAATCAAGCCCCGTTTTTCGCAACAAAGTTCGCCGAGCAGGGTGGGCAGCCGCAGATCTTCCAAAGTGGGGATTTTGGTAGTGATCTGGCGAATGACCATGCCGGAATGTTGGCGCTGCTTGAAGGCATTGATACGGAACCGGCCGGCCGGCCCCAAATCCAGGGCCATATTGAACTCGCGCTCATTTTCGAACTCGGCCTGTTGTTCGGCCGTCATGATGTCGCCGACGGCCATGGCCAGCAGTTGGTCATCCAGGACCATATCGGCCAAAGGGACCATGCCGGCGTCGCCCCGCATCACCGGTGGCGAGCCAAAGGTCAAATACATATCCGAGCCCTTGCGGGCGACCATATCAAGCAGCCATTCCAACAAAAGGGATTGTGCCATCGGACCCTCGAATTAACGGAAGAGGCTGGCAACGCCACGTTTCTGCGGCTGCTGCGGCGGGGCGGGCCGGGGCGCGGCCTCGACCGGCGGGGCCGCCGCTTGTTGCTGCGGGGCCGCTGGCTGCGGCGCAGCAGACCCACCCCCCGCAGGTTTCTCCGAGCCCGGCGCGGCGAAGCGCTCAAGCTCGGATTCATCGACCAAGCCCTGGGCAACCAGGGCTTTGACCGAATCTTCCATGGTAACCATGCCGTAGCGCTGCCCCATCTGCATCATCGAACTGATCTGCGGTATTTTGTTTTCGCGGATCAGATTCCGTACCGCCGGCGTGCCTACCAATATGTCATGGGCGGCGCAGCGTCCGCCGCCAAGTTTCTTTAAGAGGATCTGGCTGACCACCGCCTGCAGCGAACCGGCGACCATCGAGCGGACCATTTCCTTATCCCCGGCGGGGAAGACATCGACGATGCGGTCGATGGTTTTTGCCGCTGAACTGGTATGCAATGTTCCCATCACCAGATGGCCGGTCTCGGCCGCGGTCAAGGCCAGGCCAATTGTCTCTTGATCGCGCATTTCGCCGACCAGAATAACGTCAGGATCTTCGCGCAAGGCGCTTTTCAAGGCGCGGGCAAAGGATTTGGTGTGTTTGCCCACTTCGCGATGATTGACCAAGGACCGGTCCGACTTATGAACAAATTCCACCGGATCTTCGACGGTCAGAATATGTTTATGAAAATTCTTATTGATATGGTTGATCATCGCCGACAGCGTCGTCGACTTACCTGAACCCGTGGGGCCGGTGACCAGCACCAGACCCTTCTCGAATTCGGCAAACTGCTTGAAAATTGGCGGGGCTTTCAACTCTTCCAGCGAAGGGATAACCGTGGGAATGGTTCGGAACACGGCCGCCGGGCCTCGATTGATATTGAAAGCATTGACACGAAAGCGCGCCGATTCGCCATAAGAGATGGCAAAGTCGAGGTCCCGTTCCTGCTCATATTCCGAGCGCTGCTCTTCGGTCATGATGTTGTAAAGCATCGCCTTGACTTGGTCGGCGGTCAGCGGCTCACATTTTAAGGGCTTAAGATCGCCGGAAATGCGCAGCAGAGGGGGGTTGCCGCTTGAGAGATGCAAGTCGGACCCTTTGCTCTGCATGGTAAAGGCAAGAAGTTCGGTGATCTCCATCGCGTCCTCGACATTTTGTTGCAAAAAGCAGGTTAGTTCTCTTTGCGTTGAAGATAATTGTAACGGTCACGAATTTGTTGCAATGGTACCGTCAGCGCCGTCATTCCTGGACGGTATATATCGAGGAAGTCACGGTAGGCTTGCAAGGCTTTGCCTGACTGTTTGGTACGGTCCAGCAACAGGGCATAATTTAGCAGTAAAATCGGATCTTTTGTCGAAATCCTGACGGCTTCCGCCATATGGGTCGTCGCTTCGTTGATCTGACCCCGCTCGGCTTCAATCAGGGCGATCCGGGATAACAGCTCAGGATGCTTTGGCAGGGCCATGTCGGCGGCTAAAAGGGCGGTCATTTTTTTCTCGGCCGGGCCTGTTTCAATAAGGCGGATCAGGCTGTCCATCGCCAAAGCGTTGGCGGGGTCCGCCGTCAGGGCTCGTTCCAGGTTGCTGCGGGCCTCGTCCAATCGGCCGATTTGTCGTTGGCATTCGGCCGCACCCAGGAGCGCGGGCAGACTGGCCGGATGACGCGAAAGTTCCTTTTTATATATGCTAAGCGCCGCGGTGAAATCCTTGCCGGCAAGAAATTGCGAGGCCAGATCCAGGGGGTTGGGGGTTTCCTCGACGGTGAAGCCACGGCGCCCGGGAATACCAGGGGCGGGCAAAGACTGATCGGCGGTGGTGTGGCGGTCCCGCCACAAATACAGGACCCGGGCCAGATAATCCGCGCCATCATCGGGGTTGCCGGCATGATAGGCCGCGACCGCCGCCGTCCAACTGCCATTGGCCTGATAGAGTTCGCGTAAATAGCGGGCCGCATAGTCAATATTGGTTTCCGGATCAAAGGCGGCGGCCAGGCTGCGGAAGGCGTGAGGATGATGGAAAAGATCGACCTGCATGCAGCCGACATCGACGAAGGCATCATCCTGGCTAAGAAATTTGGCGGTTTCCCGCACGGCATCGTCAATGGAATCGTAGAAATGGGCGCTGCCATGGGCGTTAATGGTGTAAGGCCAGGGCACCAGCATCCCGGACACCGGATCGCGCCGCCCGGATTCCGCCAGCGAAATCGCCAGCAAGATACCCGGTGGCAACTCATAGCGGCCTTCCGCCTTGGTCACCTCGATCAAACAGGATCCCTGGGGGCGTTCCTGACTGTCGATGCCGGGGGACCCGCTGTTCTGGGCAAAAACCGGGGCAGCTGAACCGCAGGCCAGCCAGCCACTCACCAGCGTCAGGATCAGGGATTGCCGCATGCGCCAGCCCCACAAAGCTGAATCATATGCGGCGCGGAGCGCCAGCGCACAATATCGTCAAAATAGTTGGCAGAGCCATTGATCACGATGGGCAGTCCCTGGACAAAACCGTAATTACTTGTTGTTCCGGCCGACCCGTTGGAATTATAGACCTTAAATATTCGGGCTGGCGGCGGCGGCGAGAACATTTTGCCGCCTTTGCCCCACCCATACCAGCCGCTTTTGCCATGGCTGATCAAAACATAGGCGGCGCGCCCCCCTTCATACATCACATTGACATTCGGCGGGGTATTCTGGACTTGGGCCGCCCCGCTGACGCTGGCACAACTATCGACACCACCGCTGAAAGGCGCGCTGGCATTGTTGGTGTTGGGCATAGTCAATTCAATGCCGCAGCTTCCCAAGGCGCTGTTGATGGCATAGACCGCGATATAATTGCCATAAGGATAGGATGGGGTGATTTTCTGGGTCGCTATGTCGCAGAGCGTGGCCCGCGTTGACGCTCCGGCGGCGGCGGTGGTGCGCGACAGGCAAAGCGTGCAATTATTCCCGGTAGGGTCGGCATCGCAGGCCGCCGTAGCCCCGGTGCTGGCATCCACCAGACTGTTGATGGTTGCATCAATCTGGCTGCTGGCCGGGAAATAGGAAATGCGATTGCCCCATCCATCCAGGGAATATTGCTCGTCAATGCCAAGCGACTTCCAAGGAATCACCGAATTGATTTTTGTCACGCTGCATCCGGCGCCCCCGGTGGGGGCTGCGGCCCCCCCATTTTCCAGGCCGTAATTGGCCGAAGCGATGGTCAAAGAACCATCGGCCGGGCAGGGCAACCGGCTGTTGCGAATTGCAAACAGCAATAGTGCGTTTTCGATCTGATCAAGGTTGGCATTGGTCTGGGTCGCGTGGGCGCGATCCAGCATCGGTCCGATCGCCGTGGCCCCGCCGCCGATCAGCAGGCCAAGAATGGCCACCACAAAGGCCATCTCGACCAGGGTAAAGCCGCGCTGCCGTTGGGATAATGCTGGTCGGGCAGACATGCTGGCTTTGGCCCTAGGAGGTCATGAAAACCACAGGCCGGCGACCCGGTGGGCCGAGGCAAGCCTGGTGTCACTGAGATCTATATCAGCCTGGTCCCCCCCCACGATCGCGATCAGCTGTTTCTCCCTCCGTTCGACCGACGCCAGGACCGGATCAGAACCCGTAAGGGTAATAACCGCAAGATCACCGGACCGGACCGGCAATAAAGGATGGACAAAAACCAGGGCCCCGACAGGAACCCGCGGTTCACGGCTTTCATCAGGCATATAAAAGGCATAAGCACCGGGCACCCGGGCCAAGATGGGCGGGGCATCGGTGGTGGCCGAGGCGTCCAGGACCTGCAAAATGATCGTGCCCCCCTGGCGGTGTGCGGCCATGACCCGAACCTGCGGAAATTCGAAGGGTCGGGCGGGGCCCTCGCCAATCATTTCCCGCACGGTTTCCTTGTCCATGAGGTCTTCCGGGGAAATTTTCAGAGCTTTGGCCAAGACCACCAGATGGTCGGCGCGTATGCGGCGATGGCCGCTTTCCAGCTTGCTGATTTCCGACCGGCTCAGCCCGACCGCCTCGCCAAGTTCAGCCAAAGACATGCGGCGGCGATTCCGCCACTCACGGATGCGATTGGAAATGTCCGGAGGATTCATCATGCCTGACCCGATTGCTACCTGGAAGTGTCTGAAAACGATCCGCTTTTATAAGCATCACCTTCCATTCTTCAGGCGTCAAGCCTGTCCTGCAAGGGGGCAGGGCCAGCCCCCTTTGATTAGATTTAGCTACTGATTCAATCAGGGCCAAATTTGTGATCCAACCAGCTTAACCAACGTAAAGCGATTGGCGTCTTAGCTGGCGGCGCGGTCCAAATAGGCCAGGCCTTCCTCGACCACTTTGCTATAGACATCACTGGCTGGGCGTTGACCGTCCAGAGGAATGTCCGGGGCCATAGGTCCATCCAACTGTGGGCCCAACAAAGCCACCGCCAGAGCTTTCAGCGGGTGGGCAATGGTGTCCGCGACGGCCGTCGATTCATAGCCGCAATGCATCATGCAGTCGGCGCATTTCTCGTAATTGCCGGTGCCGTAGGAGTCCCAGTCGGTCTCTTCAATTAGACTTTTGTAGGAGTCGGCATGGCCCTCGTTCAGCAAGTAACAAGGGCGCTGCCACCCAAAGACATTGCGGGTGGGAAAGCCCCAGGGCGCGCAACGGTAGGTTTGATTTCCAGCCAGGAAATCAAGGAACAACGAAGACTGACTGAAGGTCCAGCCGCGTCCGCGGCCCAGACGCAAGATATCGCGAAACAAAGTGCGGGTGTTGTGACGATTAAGGAAATGTTCGGTGTCCGGGGCGCGTTCGTAAGCATAGCCCGGGGAAACCGTGATTCCATCGACCTTCAAGGCTTTCACTTCGTCAAGGAAGGCGGCGACCTTGACCGGGTCGGCACCATGGAACAGCGTGCAATTGATATTCACGCGGAAGCCGCGGGCCTTTGCGGCCTGGATAGCGGCGACCGCCCGATCAAAGGTTCCTTCCTGAGAGACCGCCAGATCATGTTCCTCGCGGCTGCCGTCAAGATGAACCTGCCAAGTGAAATAGGGGCTGGGTTCAAACAGATCCAGCTTTTTCTCCATCAACAGCCCGTTCGAGCAAAGATAGACAAATTTCTTTCGCTGGATCAGCGCCTTGACGATCTGTTCAATTTCCCGATGGAGAAGGGGTTCGCCCCCGGCAATGGAGACAACCGGCGCCCCGGATTCCATCGCAGCGGCGATGCAGTCATCCACGGAAAGTCTGGCGTTCAGGGCCTTGTCCGGATAGTCAATCTTGCCACAACCGGCGCAGGCCAGATTGCAGCGGAACAAAGGTTCCAACATCAGAACCAAAGGATAGCGCCGGTCACCGGAAAGATGGCGTCCGATCACATGCAAGCCGATACGCAGGCTTTGGCGAAGAGGAATGCCCACGGTTTAACTGGCCAACTGGGGTGGAAGCTTGAAATGGAGGTCTTCGCGGACCCCAGGCAATGTCGACAATTCGGTCATGCCATAGTCTCGCAATAATTCAACCAGACCCTGAACCAGATCATCCGGAGCCGAGGCCCCCGCGGTGATTCCAACGCTTTTCGCCCCTGCCAACCATTCCGGGCGCAGGGCGGCCGGCTCCTCGACCAGATAGGTCGGCACGCCGCGCGCCTCGGGAATTTCCCGCAGTCGGTTTGAGTTGGAACTGTTCTTGGCGCCAACCACTAAAACCACATCGACCATTTCCGCAAGTTCTGCGACGGCATGCTGGCGGTTCTGCGTCGCATAGCAGATTTCTTTGGTATCAGGGCCAATAATGCTGGGAAAACGGCTTTGCAAAGCGGCGATAATGGCTTTGGTGTCATCCACCGACAAAGTGGTTTGGGTGACATAGGCCAGACGTTCGGGATCGGTGACCTGCAAGGTGGCGACGTCGTCCACCGTCGAGACCAGCCGGCCTTTGCCCTTTAGCCAGCCAAGCGTTCCTTCCACTTCGGGGTGCCCGGCATGACCGATCAGCACAACTTCACGCCCCTGGCTGGCATAATAGCCACCATCATTATGGACGCGCAGAACCAACGGACAGGTTGCGTCGATGACTTGCAGGCCACGGCCATCGGCCTCGGTTTTAACCATCGGAGAAACACCGTGGGCACTGAATATGGTGACACTGCCCGGTGGAACTTCGCTCAGTTCTTCGACAAAGCGCACGCCTTTGGCGCGCAACCGGTCCACCACATGGCGGTTATGAACGATCTCGTGGCGCACATAGATGGGCGTGCCATATTTCTTCAGGGCAATTTCCACTATGTCGATGGCGCGCTGAACGCCGGCGCAAAAGCCACGTACCTCAGCGAGTACAACCCGCATCCAAATTCTCCTGGTTGCCGTTCCGGACCAATGACCGGGTTTCGCAAGTTGAACGGATATTAGGTATGCCTCTCGCTAAATTCAACCGCTCACCGTTTACGGTCTTTCGGCGGGGACCGTTTGCTGGTTTTTTGAAAGCTGGAAAAGCCGGTTGCAGTTCTGTTAAGAAGAGGACTGCGAGACCCTGCCCGATCGGACGGACCACGGGAAAGCTGTACGGAGTCCCGATGATGGTGATACGCATTTTTATTGTGCTGCTGGTGCTTTTTACCGCGAATACAAAGGTGCTTGCGGCCGAGGAGCCGCGTGCGGTTATCCAGGCTCTCTGCGACCAACTGCAAGAAGTGATGAAGCGTGGTCCCGCGCTTGGTATGAAGGGACGGGCCGATTTTTTGCGTCCGGTGTTGGCAAAAGCCTATGACATGATGGCGATGACCCGCAGTACCTTGGGCGCCAAAGCCGCCGAAAAACTTTCTGAGGAAGAGCGAAGCCGGCTGGCGGCAGCCTATTCCCGCTTTTCGGTGGCGACCTATGCCGACCAATTTGCCGCCTGGGACGGCGAACGCTTTGTGGTCGGCGAAACAGCGCCGGCGGCCGACGGAATGAGGGTGGTTTCCACACAGATCGTGCCAAGCAGCGGTGCGCCGACCCGGATCGATTATCTTATGCATGAGGTGGCCGGCAGCTGGAAAATTGTCGACGTCCTGTTTGACGGGGTCATCTCACAGGTCGCGGTACGCCGCTCGGAATTTATCCCGATCTTTCGGCGGGACGGGCTGGCGGCATTGATAGCCTTGCTGGACGAGCGCAGTCTCGCGCTTGAAAGCCGATAACCATTGCCTTTTTTTGCTCTCTTCCTTTGCCTTCTCTGCCTGGCCGGTCTTGTTTATCAACTGGCTGCTGCTTTTCTGCTGGACCGGTTCATGCGGACCAAGCCCGGGGCGCCCCCCCAGGCGCGTCCGCCTATTTCAATATTAAAGCCACTTTGCGGCGATGAGCCGGGTCTGTTGGCCAATCTCGAAAGCCTTTGCCATCAGGATTATCCCGGCCTGCAGCTGATCTGCGGTGTGGCTGATCCAGAGGATCCGGCAGGGGCGGTGGTGCGGGCCTTGCAATCCCGTTGGCCGCAAGCCGACATAACGCTGGTGATTGATCCCAGGCGGCATGGCTGCAATCTTAAAGTTGGCAATTTGCTCAATATGATCGAACAGGTGAAACATCCTGTGGTGGCCATTGCCGATAGCGATGTCTTCGCTTATCCCGGCTATCTCGACGATTTGGCGGCAGGGTTGGCGGATCCCCAAACCGGCCTGGTGACCAGCCTTTATATCGGACGTCCGCAAAGAGGGCTTTGGAGCCGTTTGGGGGCTTTGGCCATCAATCACGGATTCTTGCCTTCGGCTTTGGTGGCCCGTGCGCTCGGGCGTCGGGACGGATGTTTCGGCGCGACGATGGCTTTACGCCATGACGTTCTGACCAGAATTGGCGGATTATCGCCTTTGGCCAATGTTCTGGCCGATGACTGGGCCTTAGGCGCAGCGGTCCGTCGAGCCGGTCTGGCGATCGCCGTCGCCGCCCGCCCGGTGGATTTGTCGGTGGAGGAAGCGGATCTTTCAAGCCTTCTGGCGCATGAAATCCGTTGGGGGCGGACCATTGCAGCGGTGGATCGGCCTGCCTATATGGCCTCTGTTATCACACAACCGGTGGCGCTGTCCGGACTGGCGCTGCTCCTGGGCGGCCTGACTTATATTTGGCTACCATTATTGGCTGTGGCGGTTCGCCTGGCGGTGGTGCGGGCCGAGGAGCGCGTGTTGAGATTGGAAAAATGCCCGTTCTGGCTTTTGCTTTTGCGGGAAGTCCTCAATTTTTTTGTATTCGTTGCAGCCTGTGGGGGACGTTCTGTATGGTGGCGCGGAAATCGGTTCCGTGTCCGCAGGGACGGGACCCTGGAAGTTCTGGAAGGCAAATCGGCATGATGAAGACCCTGTTTCTTAACCCCCCTTCCTATGAAGGATTCGATGGCGGCGCGGGCTCGCGCTATCAGGCCAAGCGCGAGGTTCGCTCCTTCTGGTATCCCACCTGGCTGGCTCAGGTCGCAGCGTTAATTCCTGACAGCAAGTTGATCGATGCGCCGGCCCGCGGTTTGTCTTTGGAGCAGATTCTGCCCTTGGCCAAAGATTTTCAACTGGCCATCCTTTATGTCAGTGCGCCGACTTTTGCCTCGGATATCCAAGTCGCTGAGGCGCTTAA
>DUZC01000061.1 GCA_013349735.1 Rhodospirillaceae bacterium | reverse complement strand
GGTCGAAATGCGAGCCACTTCCCTCGCGGATAATCTGGACCGCCTTTTCGTGCGGCATGCCGTCCTTGTAAACCCGCCGGCTGATCAAAGCGTCATAAACATCGGCCACCGCCATCAGGCGGGCCGAGACCGGGATATCATCCCCACCGATCCCCTCCGGATACCCGCTGCCGTCCCATTTTTCCTGATGCGCATAAGCAATTTCCTTGGCGCAAGCCAGAAATTCAACCGGTGTCCCAAGGGACTGTTCGGCATGCGCGATGGCATCGCGGCCAAGCACCGTATGGGTTTTCATGATGTCAAATTCTTCCGGGGTAAACCGCCCGGGCTTAAGCAAAATGCGATCGGGAATGCCGACTTTGCCGATATCGTGAAGCGGCGCCGATTTGAACAGCATAGAAATCCGCGCTTCGTCCAGCTGACCGGCAAAACGAGGATGACCGGCAAGTTTTTGCGCCAGCGCATTGACATAATGCTGGGTTCGCCGGATGTGATTGCCGGTATCTGAGTCCCGGGTTTCCGCCAGGCTCGCCATGGCCAGGATGGTTACATCCTGGATGGCGCTCAGCTCGCGGGTCCGCTTGCCGACTTCTGTTTCAAGAAAGCTGGCTTTGTCGCGCAGAAAATCGGCGCTTTCCTTCAATTTCAGATGATTCCCGACACGGGCTAACACAATCGGAGGGCTGATCGGCTTGGTGATATAGTCGACGGCCCCCAGTTTCAGACCCTTCTCCTCATCCTCGGTTTCCGCTTTGGCGGTCAAAAAGACGACCGGAATTTCGCGGGTCCGCCGATCCGCCTTGAGGCGCCGACAGACTTCATAGCCGTCCATTTCCGGCATCATGATATCGAGCAAAATCAGATCGGGTGGTGTATCGGACAAAGCAATCGACAAAGCCTTTTCGCCGGAATTGGCGATTTTCACCCGATAGAGATCCTTTAGCAGACCGCTCATGACTTTAAGATTGTCCGGGGTATCGTCGACCACCAGGATGATCTGCCGGTTTTCGTCACTCATGACAAAGGCTCCTTTAAGGCCCGCTCCATAGACAGTTTGATCGTATTGATGGAAACCGGCTTGACCAGATAGCCCTCCACTTTCAAATGGCGCGCCACCAATACGGCCTCTTCACGGGAGTCCGAAGTCAACATAACCAACGGCGTGTTGGCGATGGCGCCGATCGTGGCCTTGCGCAATTGACTGACAAAGGCAAAGCCATCTTCTTCCGGCATATGGATATCGCAGAAGATCAAATCAGGCCGGATACGCAGCGTTTCCCGCATTCCATCCTTGGCCGAGCCCGCTTCGTAGACATTTGCCTGCGCCACGCCGATCAGATGCAGGATCTGACGGATGGTGGTGCAGATAAAGGGCTCGTCATCAATCAATAAAACCTTCAGGCGGCGCAAATCCACGGTCATGACGCACCTTTTTCTGTGAACAAAAGAGCCAGCGCGGCTTCCAGCTCGGCCACTGTCGGGGACATCAGAGGAAGCAACAGTTCGACCGCGTCTGGCTTATCGTCGATAAGCGCCGCTTCAAGATCGGCGGCCAGCCGGCCCAGCCGGATAGCGCCGGCCGTATTGGCGGTTCCCTTGAGGCTATGGGAAATTTGGCGCAGCTGATGGGTATCATCGCTCTTGGTGGCCGCAGCCAAAGCCGCCAGCTTGGCCTGGGCATCCTTCAGAAAGCCCTCCAGGAGTGGCCTCAATTTGGTCATGTCCCATTGGTAGATGGGCCCGATCTGCTGAAAATCAAAAACATCCGGATCGATCCCGCTCAGATCCGGGTGGTCTTTTTTTTCTTCGACCAAGGCGGGCAATAAAGCCAAAGCCTTATCAAAATCAAAATTCCGCACCAACCTGAAGAAATCTTCGCTGGCGGCGCCCAGCACCGAGCGTAGCAGGGCCAGATTAGCCTCAGCCATATCCTCGGCCTCGGGATCATCCTCTTCCAGCAATTGCCGCAATTTGGCGAGGACCGGACCGGCGGGCTGATCCGGCGCTGGCGCCAAGGAAACCGGTTGAGGCAAACGCTGCTCCAGGAGTGTGATCATCTCTTGCAGCGGCCCTTCTAGGGCCAGCAAGACCTCATCGGCATTGACCCCATCATGGATCGCTTTTTCCACCTGAGCCGCCCGTTGTTGGATGTCGGAAGCACCAACATTGCCGGCAATCCCCTTAAGGGTATGCGCCACCCGTTCGGCGGTCGCCAGATCCGGCTGGCTCAGCAAGTCTCGTAATGTACGAACGGTCTCTTTTTGCCCCGAGGCGAATTTACGCAACATGTCGAGAAACAAGGGACGCTTTCCGCGAACCCGCTTCAATCCCAAGCTGACATCAAGTCCAGGAATATCGGTGGGAATATCTTCGATAGGCGCCGTGGTCGGAACGACGGCCACCACCGGGGCCGGCGGTGTTGCTGTCGTCGGGCGCATCCATTTCAGCAGGGCATTTTCCAGCTGATCGGGATCGATGGGCTTCGCCAAATGGTCGTTCATCCCGGCTTCCAGACATTTGTCGCGGTCGGCTTGCATAGCATTGGCCGTCATCGCCAGGATCGGCAGCCTATCGTGACCCAGTTTGCGAATTTCCCGGGTCGCCGTTACCCCATCCATCACCGGCATCTGCATATCCATCAAAACCAGATCATACTGGCCGGCTTTGACCTTATCGACGGCGATCGCCCCATTTTCTGCGAGCTCGACGGTCAAGCCCATATCCGCCAACAGTTCGGTCGCAACCTGTTGATTGAAATCATTGTCTTCCACCAACAGAACGCGACGGCCCCGCAGACTGGCCAAGGCCACACTGCCGGAAATTTGATCCCGTTCCTCTTGTTCTGTTGCGGCTTCAAGCTCAGCACCCAGCACCCGCATTGCCGCGTCAAATAAGAGAGAGGGATTGACCGGTTTGATCAAAACATCGGCAAAGCCAACCGCTTCGGCACCCTTGAGCATTTCTTCCCGGCCATAGGCGGTCACCATGATCAGATGCGGCGAGACCGGCAAATTCAATTCCTTGATCATCCGCCCGGTCTCAATGCCGTCCAGCCCCGGCATCTGCCAATCGAGATAGACAATCTCAAACGGATCCTCTTTGACCGCGGCCTGGATCATGGCAATGGCCGCCGCACCCGACGGAGCAGTATCCACACGAAAAGACATGCTGTTCAGCATATCCATCAGGACCAGCCGGGCGTTTTCATTGTCGTCGACCACCAGCATGCGCCGATGGCGCAGATCCGGTTTGGGCACCAAGGCCCGGCGCGGCTTGCCCTTGCCCAGACAAGCCGTAAACCAGAAGGTCGAGCCTTGGTCGGGAAGGCTATCCACGCCAACCTGGCCTTCCATCAATTCGGCAAGCTTCTTCGAAATGGCCAGGCCCAAGCCGGTCCCGCCGAATTTTCGGGTGGTCGAGGAATCGGCTTGCTGGAAGCTTTGAAAAAGGCGCGATTTCTGTTCCTCGGTCAAACCGATCCCGGTGTCGCGAACGGCGAAGCGCAATTTGACCAGATCGCCCCGATCCTCCTCCAGGCGAACAAGAATGCCGATTTCCCCTTTTTCGGTAAATTTGACCGCATTATTGGCATAATTGATCAGGATCTGGCTGAGACGCAGGGGGTCCCCCAACAGATCATTGGGCACATCGGCTGCCACATCAAAAATCAGTTCAAGGCCCTTGGCGCTGGCTTTTTCTGAAATAAGATTGGCGACGTTATCCAAAACCTTATCCAGATGAACTTCGGTCCGCTCGACCGAGAGTTTGCCGGCCTCGATCTTTGAGAAGTCCAGAATATCGTTAATAATTCCCAGCAGATGCTGGCCGGATTGCTGGATTTTCTTGATATAATCTTTCTGGCGCGGGTTCAGTTCGGTCTTCAAGGCCAGATGGCTCATGCCGATGATAGCGTTCATCGGCGTCCGGATTTCATGGCTCATATTGGCAAGAAAATCCGCCTTGGCCTGCGAGGCGGCCTCAGCCTTGTCCAGCGCCTGATGCAACTGGTCGTCGGCTTCCTTCTGCTTGGTGATGTCCTGATAGGCGCCATACATGAACCTGATCTTGTCGTCGTCATCGCGCACCAGTTTGCCGGCGGCATGGACCCAGACGACCTTGCCGTCGATGGGGCGCTTATAGGCGTATACGGAATCGTAGGAATCGTACCGTCCTTCCACCGCGCCGAGATAACGTTCCTCGGTCAGTTTGGCGGCCTCGGGATTCGCCTCGACCAGACGGTTGAACCACTCGTCGGCAAGGTGGTAACGGCCATCCGGCTTGAGCGGCTCGCCCAGGATATTGGCGGCACGAACCGACTGGTAGTAATATTCCGGATCGCTGTAATCCACGTGCCAATAGCCGCTGCCGGTCAGTTCCAGGGCGATATCGGCCTGGAAATTGGCGCGGTTCAGACGCTCCGCCGCCTGCTTGCGCTCGGTGATATCAAGCAGCCACCCCATCACCCCCTCTTCACCCTCATGCAGGAAGGACATGAAGGTGACCAGGAAATCGCGCGGTTCTCCGCCCTTGGCGCGCAGGCACATCTCCCTGTTGCGGACGACACCGTCACGCTTGAGATCATTGACGAGACCGTCGCGGTCCTCGGCTGTCTGGTAGATGGTCACGGCCGGCGCACCGACGCGTATATCAAAGGATCGCTCGAATTCCGGATTGGTGTAGCGAAACACCCCCTTGGTGGTGAACGCGGTTCCGACCGGACTATTATCGAGAATGTTCTGCAGGGCGGCCCGCTGCTGCGCCATGGCGCGCTCCGCCTCTTTGCGGTCGCTGATATCCATGATCCAGCCGAGGATACCCTCCTCGCCATCATAGGTGATGGGCATGTAATTGATCAGCATGTCGCGTTCATGTTGTTCGCGATCAAACATGCGGATTTCACGGTTCTCGACCCCGCCGTCCTTCTTGAGTGCCTCCAGGAGAGCATCACGCTCCTCGGGATCAACATAAAGGTTCGGCGAAATGTCGCCGACCTTGAGGCCGAAGGTCTCCGTGAATTTCGGGTTGGCGAAATGGACGCGTTCCCCGGTGGAGAAGGCGATGCTTATGGGGCTGCGGTCGAGGATGCTCTGCAGCCGCGTCCGTTCATTGGCCAAGGCCTCGGCAGCGGCTTTGCGTTCCGTGATATCCCGGAATGAAACCACGCTAGCGACCACAACGCCGTCCTTAAACACCGGCGTGGTCGCATATTCCACCGGGAAACTGGTGCCATCCTTGCGCCACAGCACCTCATTATCCACCGTGCGCGGCTGCCCGTCGCAGGTGGTGTGGAACATGGGGCAGGATTCGCGGGGAAAGGCGGTGCCGTCGGGATAAGTGTGATGCACTTTGGGATGCATCATCTGCCCGACCATTTCCTCGGGCTCATACCCCAACATATGGGCGCCGGCGGGATTGATGAAAGTCATCCGACCGTCGGTGCCCAGGCCGGCGATACCCTCACTCATCGAAGACAGGATCGTGCGCGACCGTTCCTCGGCCTCGGCAATGGCCTGTTCAGCCAGTTTACGTTCCGTAATGTCGCGGCTGACACCAATCAATCCGCAAAGAGCGCCGTCGGGCCCGATGAAGGGGATTTTAGTGGTTTCCAGCTGGGCCACCCGCCCATCCGGATAGCTCACCGTCTCTTCATTGGTAATCAGACGGCCCTCTTTAAGCATCTGGACATCCCGCTCACGGAACTGCGCCGCCAGATCTTCAGGGAACAGCTCAAAGTCGGTCTTACCAAGGATTTCGCGGGAGGGCCTGCCGATCAAATCTGCGAAAGCCTTGTTACTGGTCGTATAGACCCCCAAAATATCTTTGACAAAGATCAGGTCCGGGATCGAATCGATCAGGGCATCAAGCAACGACCGTTCGCGAAGAACCTGGGCATTGCTGATTTCCAATTCTTCTTTGCGCGCGGCGATCTGACGTTCCGAGGCCGCCAAATCGGCCGCCTGAAGCTGCGTTTCTCGTAAAAGCCGTTGGGTCGCCACCACCCCGTTCAGAATTTCCAGATTGAGAGCCAGCGCCGGCAATAGCGCATCCAGCAAACATTGCTGGCGCGGATTTAAGGCCATCAGTGGGGCCAGTTCCAGCACGGCGCTGGTTCCTGCCTGATCGATCACCGGCAGGATCAACAAAGAACGAGGCTTCAAATGGCCGATGCCGGCGCTGACCGGAACCTGATCCTCAGGAATCAAGGCCAAGCTGAGAGACCGGCCATCCGCCGCCACTTGGCCAATCAGCCCTTCCCCTCGAGCAAAGCGTCGCGGGTCGCCACCGTCATCAAGGGCATAGCCACCAGCGCGCAGGTAAGTCTGACGCGGTTCATCGCCCAGATAGAGCGCGCCATACAGCAGAGGAATGGAATTGGACAGATTTGACATTAAGGCGTCGGCAAAACCGCTGTAATCCGTCTTGGCCTGCAGTTCTGTGATCAACCTGGCCAGTTGATCCTTGACCCAGGCCTGCACCTCCTGTTGTTGCGAGACACCCAGCAGAACTTTCAGCGCCCGGGCCATGGCGCCGATTTCATCATTCTGTCCGATCCCCTCGACGCCAATGCTCAAATCGCCAGCAGCCAAAGCGGTCATGCTGCGTTCAAGTTCTGACAATGGTTGGACGATGTAGCGGCGCGAAATAAAGCGGGCAAGCAAAACGGCAAGGGTTAACCCACCCAACAGACCGGCGCCAATCAGTAAAATGGTGGCTTTGATTTCACTATTGAGTTCGTCGGCGGTTTTAGCCGCATAAGCATTGATCGCGTCGGTGGTTTGTTTCACCTTTTCCGAAGCGACTTGCAACGATGGCATGCAATCCTGCTTTAAGCGGGCCCCAGCTTGAACCACGTCTTCGGCACTACGAGTGTTGCCAGCCAACCGGATTGGTTCGGCACAAAGGGAAAAGGTTTTTTGCAGCGCGCCTTCGACCGCATCCAATGGCGCGGAAAATTCGGGAACGGCGTCGCGAATTTGTTTCAGGTTGGACTGGATTTGTTTTTGGTCTTCGACGACAAGCGCCTGAACACTGGCGTTCCCCTCGGTTGAGATCTCCAGATCCAATCCAAAAGAATCGCTTTTGAAATTAGCCAACAAACGGTTGGTGCGGGCCAAGAGCGTTGCCGCCCGATCCACCCGACTGATCAGATCATTGTAGCCTTGACCAATAAGGTAAATCCGCTCTGCCGCAAAACCGCCGACAATCAAAAATACCAGGGACATGACGGCAAGGACCGTCAGAATCTTGGCGCTGATCCGCAAATCCGCGAGCCGCATGCGTCTCTCCTGATCAAGCCCGGGAAGGCAAACTGACAAAGACTTACTCTGGATTACTTTCACTGTCACGAAGTGACCGCAAAAGTAATACAGTTAAAGCGGTTGGCGAACGGTAAAGAGAATAATGAAAATGGCCGCATAGTGGCAGCCGGCGCCGCCCAGAACGAAGCCATGCCAGATGGCGCTGTGATAGCGCAACCGCACCAGTCGGTGCAGCGGGGCGCCAATCGTGTAAAGGAGGCCGCCAACAGCCAGCAAAACGACGCCGGCTGACGGCAATTTATTGAGAATGGTGTCTATTTGTACTAATCCGGCCCATCCCAATAAAACATAAAGTGAAATCACAGCCGCTTTCAGGCGGCCATGGAACCAAATGCGTAAGGCAACGCCGGCCAAGGCAGCCACCCAGACCACCAAAAGCAAAATCGAGCCATTCGCGCCCCCCAACCCCATCAGGCAGAAGGGCGTATAGGTCCCTGCGATCAAAAAATAGATCGCGACATGGTCAAGGGTCTGGATCAGCGGGCGATAGGGCGATTGGCCCACCAGGGTATTCAACAAAGAAAAGCTAAACATCGTGATCAGGCTGACGCCATAGATCACCGCCACTGCCAGCGCCACCCCATCAAAGCGATCCAGGGTCAGGACAATCAGGGCGACCAACCCCAGCAGACTGGCGATCAGCCCGGCCCCCTGAATGATGATATCAACCCGATATTCCTGATTGGCCGGCATCCCGGAACCCCCTTTGCGGACCCTACATTAACATATTGTGACAATAATCCCGTCTTTTAGAGTGTTTCAGTTTTAAACTGAAGCACTCTAAAACTCATGTGAGAACGAAAAATCTCCGATTTTTCAATGCTCAAGCGCCGCTCTGGCTTAAGAGTTTTTCAGCTTTTTGATCCAGTCAAGATGCGAAAAACTCTAGGGGGTTGGCCCCGCAAAATGCACCGCCAGCCAAATGGTAATTTGATCCGGGTCGGTCCATTCCACCCGATGGCGTTGATGGGCTGCAAGCAACAGCCTGTCGCCGGCGCCAAGCGATCGCGGCGCGGCCTCGCCGGCGATAAGCAGACGCGCAGCGCCTTGCAGCAGCATGACCCATTCAGCCCATTCCTGGTCATACCAAAAGCCTGGGGGACTGGACTGGCCAGTGGAAATAATGCGCTCGATGCGAAGATGGGGTGCCGAAAAAAGGGTTTGAATTTCTTCTGAGGAGGCCGCCTGTTTCAAGGAGGTTTTGCGGGTGGGATCCCGCTTTAAGGCCAATTCACGCCGCAGCGCTTGACCCCGGGTCATCGGGCCTTCCTGATGAATGAGCTGCCAGGGGCCACGACCTCGGGTGAATTTCGCGCCCACCCCGCGATTATGCTTGGCCAGGCGGGCGGCGACATCTTTGGCAATCCCGGTATAGCTGACCCCTTTTGGATTTAGCAGCAGGTAAACGAACCATTCCAAGGTCATACCGCCTAAACCATCATTTCGCTAAACGGCAGAAAAGCAACCATATCGCCCGGTCCAATGGTCGCGGCCGCCTCGGGCAACTCGATCAAACCGTCGGCTTCGGTCATCGAAGTAAGGATCGCGGATGAGTCCCTGGGAAACAAACGGACCACCGGACCAAATTCACTGTCGAGGATGCGGGCGCGAGGATATTCCCGAAGGCCCGCCGCTTTAGCCATGGCAAAGGCGGCAGGAAGGAAATAGCGTCGCGGCTCGCGGGGAAGGGCACCGGCCAAAATATCGATGAGCGGTCGGGCAAATAGGCAGAAGCTGACCATCGCCGCCACCGGATTGCCCGGAAGACCAAGAAATGGAACGCCCTGGATCTCGCCAAAGGCCAGCGGTTTGCCAGGCTTGACCGCCAGGCGCCATAGATGCAGTTGACCCAAAGCACGCAAGACCGATTTGACATGGTCTTCGGCGCCAACGGACACGCCGCCCGAGGTTATAACCAGATCATGCGTTGTGACGGCCTGGATAACAGCATCGCGGATGGCCGTGAATTCGTCGGGCAAAATGCCAAGATCGCTTACCACGCAGCCTAAACCGGTCAGCATGCCCACCAGACTGTAACGATTTGCGTCAAAAAGACAGCCCGCCTTAAGCCTTTGTCCCGGCTCGCGGAGTTCGTCTCCATTGGAAAAAATGGCGACGCGCAAACGACGCCGTATTGGTAAACGCTGCAGGCCAATGCTTGCCGCCACGCCAATATGCTGTGGCCCAAGCCTTACGCCAGCCTGCAGCACGGTTTGACCAAGACCCACGGATTCGCCCGCTTTTCGAATATTGATCCCTATCTTTTGCCCCTGCGGCAGCAGAACCTGATCCCCCTCCTGCTGGCAAACCTCCTGGGCCAACACAATATTGAGCTCCGGAGGGACAGGCGCCCCCGTAAAAATCCGATAAACTTGGCCAGACTTTGGCGGTTCCTGCAGGGGATGGCCGGCGGCGATCCGCCCTCCGATCGGTAAGCGGACGGGCTCTGTAACCGACAAATCAACACTATTGGCCGCCCAGCCATCCACGGCCGCATTATCAAAGGCCGGCACCCTAAGTTTCGCCAGCAGATCCTTCGCCAGAACCCGACCGAGAGCCGCATGCAGCGGCGCCATTTCGGTTGAGGCCACCCTGGCCACGCCTTGCTTTATCCGCGCCA